>JAFVTZ010000133.1 GCA_017502965.1 Clostridia bacterium | reverse complement strand
TTGCTGAAATGATACGCGAAAAACTGCTTATCACTCTTGATAAGGAAGTGCCGCACGGTATTGCAATAGACCTTGAAAGGTTTGTTGAGAGGGATACTGTATCAGGAGAGCCGATTGTTGAGATAGAGGCAACTGTTATCTGCGAAAAGGAGTCGCACAAAGGTATCATAATCGGTAAAGGCGGAGCGGTTCTTAAAAAAATCGGCTCAATGGCACGCCGTGATATTGAAGAATTTTTCGGCATAAAAGCAAATCTTAAACTCTGGGTAAAGGTTAAAGAAGACTGGCGAAACCGTCAGGGACTTATCCATACATTCGGACTTGACTGCGGTAAATAATCTCAACCTAATATTTCCTTTTATATTTTCATATTTTACAGCAAACACTTATTTTGTAAGGAAGTGTTTGTTTTGTGTGAAGATAAAAATTGGATAAAATTCATAAAAAGCGGCAGTGTTGCCGATTATCTTAAATATGTAGATTCCTGTAAGGAGAAAGAAATCTGTGACTCAGTTACAAACACGATTCACTACCGAGGCGCTTGTAATAAAGGAAATGAATGTGGGTGAGAGTGACCGTCTGGTTACTCTCTTTACGCGCGATTTAGGGATAATCAAGGCTTTCGCTTCGGGGGCTAAAAACATCAAATCCAAAAAAGGCGCGGCAACCTCTTTGCTTACATATTCGAGTTTTACAATACTCGATAAAAAGGGAACTTACCGTATTTATGAGGCAACCCCTATTGCACAGTTTTTTTCTCTTGGGAGCGATATAGAAACATTAACCCTTTCGCAGTATTTCTGCGAACTGGCATATGAGTTTGGCGAGGAGGGAAAACCCTCTCCGGAACTTTTGAGGCTGATTTTAAATTCACTGCATTTTTTAACTAAAGAAAAGCGGTATCCTCCGCTTATAAAAGCAATAACCGAACTCAGATGCGCCGTGATTTCGGGTTACAGCCCAGATTTGGTTGCCTGTCAGAGTTGCGGTGAGTTTGAAAAGGATATTATGTATTTCAATACAGATGAGGGTTATCTTGTCTGCAAAGACTGTAAAGAAAACGGTCAGGGTATGCCAATAACCCTCACTGAACTTTCTGCAATGAGGCATATAGTCTATTCGGAGTTTGCAAAACTTTATTCATTTGAAATTCCAAATGAAAATGCTGACAGACTTTCAAAAGTTACTCAGAAATATATAACTGTGCAGACAGACTATAAATTTTCTGCATTGGAATTCTACGATTCAATTAAGGAGTAAGTATGAATTACAATATCGAAAGATATTTAAAAACATTAGAACTTGATAAAATACTTGAACTTTTAGCCAATGAAACAACCGTTTCGGATGCGGCTGAAAAGGCTCGGGAAACTCTTCCTGAGTGCAGTATTGAGAGTGTTTCAAAAATACTTTCAAAAACCGATGCGGCTTATGTTTTTATGTCAAGATATTCTGCTCCGTCTTTCGGAGCGGTATGCAATGTTTCGTCCGCACTTGCAAGGGCAAAGGCTAGTGCCGTGCTTTCTATGAGGGAACTGCTTGATATAGCAGAGGTTTTGCGTGTTATCCGCTCTCTTAAAGACTGGCGGCAGGACTGCTCAGGTATGGAAAACACTGCTATTGACGGTTATTTTGATACATTACAGCCCAATAAATATCTTGAAGAAAAGATTACATTTGCTATAAAGAGTGAGGATGAAATTTCTGATAATGCTTCATCAACTCTTTATGATATCCGCCGTAAAATCAGTTCGAAATCGGCAAAAATCAGGGATATACTTGATAAAATTGTAAGAGGGCCCTCTGCTAAATATCTGCAGGAAGCCATAGTCACTCAGAGAGACGGCAGATTTGTAGTTCCCCTTAAAGCCGAGAATAAAGGACAGATAAACGGCATTGTTCACGATACTTCGGCTACCGGCTCTACTGTTTTTATAGAGCCTATGAGTGTTGTGGAAACAAACAATGAAATCAGGGTACTCAAACTTCGCGAGCAGGAAGAAATTGAGCGGATTTTAGCCGAACTTTCAGCCGAGGCAGGAAATTTTGCGGACAGTGTTGTATATTCTTATGATGCTTTGGTAGAACTCAACCTCATTTTCGCAAAGGCAAAACTTGCCTACAAGATGAAAGCGATAAAACCGATTATAAATGATGCGGGGCAGACCTACCTCAAAAATGCAAGACATCCGCTGATAAATTATAAAACAGTAGTTCCAATTACTGCCGAACTCGGAAAAGAATATAATACACTTGTAATCACAGGTCCTAATACGGGCGGTAAAACCGTAACCCTTAAGACTATAGGACTGCTTACTTTAATGACAATGTGCGGTTTGTTTGTCCCTTGTGATGACGGTAGTAAAATCGCGGTTTACGGTAAAGTTTTCGCAGATATCGGCGACGAACAGAGTATTGAGCAGTCGCTTTCTACCTTTTCGTCCCATATGGTTAACATAATCTCTATTTTGGAAAATGCTGACGATAATTCGCTTGTACTTTTTGATGAACTTTGCGCAGGAACAGACCCTGTTGAGGGAGCGGCACTTGCTAAAGCAATTCTGATGAGGCTTGCAGCCTATGGCAGCCGTGTTGCGGCTACAACCCACTATCCCGAACTTAAATCCTATGCTATTGATACTGTAGGTGTGGAAAATGCATCCTGCGAGTTTGATGTTGCAACGCTGAAGCCGACCTATAAACTTATTACGGGAATGCCCGGCAGGTCCAATGCTTTTGCAATTTCAAAAAGACTCGGTCTTGCAGATGATATAATAGAAAATGCAAAAGAGCAGGTTTCGGAAGAAGATTTGCGGTTTGAAAGGGTTGTGGAAGCGCTCGAGAATGCAAAACGTGCGGCTGATGAGGAGCACAGAAAAGCGCAGGCGCTCAGGGCACAACTTGAAAGCCGTGAGAGAAAAGCGGCTTTAAAAGAACACGAATTTGAAGTTAACCGTCAGAAAATGATGGATAAAACCCGAGAAACTGCAAATCAGATAATTGAAACTGCCCGTTATAAATCGGGAATCCTTCTTAACGAACTTGAAGAAATGAAAAAGGGGCTTACCTCACAGAATGCCGCCGATATGGCATCAAGAGCGAGAGCGCAGTTCAAATCCACATTAAAGGAACTGGAAGATACTGCCGACCCTGTTGTTTCAAAAACTGTTTCGGGAGAGGCAGTTACCGATATTCAGAAAGGCGATATTGTTATTGTTGCTGATATCGGCAGAGATGCAACGGTTATTGATGTAAAAGCAGATAAAAAGCAGGCTTTTGTAATGTCAGGCTCGATAAAAATGTGGGTAAGTTTTGAAAATCTTCGCAAAAAAAGTAAGAATTCGCAGTCCTCGGAACTTAAGAAAACCCGCCGTGTTACGGGAATTACATCCCGCGCTAACCGAGAGGTTTCGGGAGAACTTGATATCAGAGGTATGGCGTCAGACGAGGCTATCCTCGAACTTGACAGATATATAGATAACGCCCTTGTTTCAGGTCTTGAAAGCATACGGATTATACACGGCAAGGGAACAGGCGTGCTCAGGAAAAGCGTTCAGGCTCATCTTCGCACCCATAAGGCAGTTAAAAGTTACAGGCTCGGCACTTTCGGTGAGGGCGAAAACGGAGTTACTATAGCAGAACTAAAATAAAGTTTTTTAA
>JAFVTZ010000132.1 GCA_017502965.1 Clostridia bacterium | reverse complement strand
GCGATAGAAGAATTTCAAAATATGCAGGCTATGAAGATGTATGGATGTACGGTCTTCCTAAATGGGTATTTTATGATGAAGATTTGAAAATTGCTTCAATTGATGCATCAAACTCAACAATTACAACTGCAGTTGCACCAAGAATTGGTATCAGTTCAGGTCGTGAATTTTACATTTACAACATTCTTGACGAGCTTGACCAGGCTGGTGAATACTATGTTGATAAAAATTCAGGTATTCTTTACTTCTATCCGCAGGGCGAATTTGAATACTTCAATGTTTCTTTGTTTAACGGCACAGAAATGATAAGAGTTAAAGACGCTTCACACATTATTTTCAGCGGTTTGACACTTGAAAACTCAAGAAGCAGTGGTATCTATATTACAGGTGGAGACAGCGTAAGAGTTGAATATTGCGATGTTAAAAATCTTTCAGGTAACGGTATCACAATCGGCGACCCATCGGAAGTTGTTTACACACCGTTTATTGACTATAAATGGACTGACTGGAACGACAACTATGCACTTACCGAAGCACAGACAGCTGTTAAAGCAATCGAAGACTGGGCTGTACCTTCAAAATCTGTTAAGGTAAGAGGTCAGAATCACGGTGTTTACGGTTGTTTTATCACAAATATCGGTTTAACAGGTATTGATATGGCAGGCGGTAACATTTATCTTGAAGAAAGAGCAAACTACTATGTTGAAAACTGCGATATTTCTTTTTCAGGACAGAACTGTACAAGATACCAGCCGGGTATAAGCGTTGATAATATTCACGGTGTATCAATTAAAAACAATGAGCTTTCACATTTCCCGGGCTCTGCTATTCAGGGTTATATCACAGGTGCTGAAATTACAGGTAACAACATTTATGACGGCGTAACAAACAACTACGATATGGGACTTTTATACTTTAACTACTGTATGCCTGCTTTAGATGTAACAATCAAAAATAACTATCTCCACGATGTACCGCCCGAAGTTGATATTTCAAGCCCGAACTCACCACTTTCACAGCGTTCGGCTATAGCATTTGACTTTGGCGGTCCTTTGGATGCAGATGTAACAAATAATGTTATCGAAAACATTCCGAGAGTTATATTCTTAAACGATATGCAGATTATTTCAAACAATATAATTATTGACTGCTACGAGCCTGCATACACAGTAAACCAGACAACCAGTTTCTACCCTGCACAGAATAAAGAAAATGTATTTAACGGAAAAGAAACATTCCATTCAACCTACTGGACATATATTCCTTGCTGGCCTGTATTTGCAGAGGGCGAACATGGCGTTAAATACAGAAAAATCTGGGAAGAAAACTATCCGAGAATTATGGACTGGATTGATATTATACAGTCTCAGGTTCATCAGGGAAGAAACTTCCTGCAGGTTGATAACAACCTTGCTGTAAACAAGAGAGGATATCTTTTAGGTACACATCTTAAATTCAATGACCTTCAGTTTGCAGATGTTCCTTTCAGCAGTGCTAAAAACAACACATACACAAGCGACACTTCGATGTTCGTAGATTACGAAAATCAGAATTATCAGCTTACAGATGCTGCTAAAGCTAAATACGGTATTGATATAGATATGTCTGCAATCGGTACAAAAACAGACGTAGCAGGTACAGACCTTTATAAAACAACTTACACAAGTGTACCGTCTTCAACAGGTGGTGTAGTAGCACCTGCACCTTCAACTGCAACTGTTCCTGAAAAGGTTAAGGATGCAGTAGTTCTTAAAATTGGCTCACCTAATGCATTTGCAACAGGTAAAGCTGTTAAGGTTGACCCGAATAATGACGCAGTTATGCCACAGATTATAAACTCAAGAACTTTAGTTCCTGCAAGATTTATTGCAGAATCTTTCGGTGGCGAAGTTGGCTGGGATGACGCTACAAGAACTGTAACAATCAAACTTGGCGGAAAAACCGTTACAATGGTTCTTGATAAAAATGAACTTATGATAGACGGTGAAGTTGCGACAGTTATGGATGTGCCTGCACAGTCAATCGAAGGCAGAACAATGGTTCCGCTTCGTGTTCTTTGTGAAACAGCACTTTCAAAAACTGTATTCTGGGATCCTATGGGGCTTATCGTAATTTCAGACGGTGAGCTTATGAGCGAGACAGCAGATTCTGCACTCATTAGGCAGATTTTTGATAGTCTTTAATAGTAAGATACGGTGGTGAGAAAGAGGTGTGATTACCTCCGCAATATGGTTTTTTATGTCTGCTTTCTCACCGCTGTTTCAAAAAATCCTTTAGGAGGAGTAATATATGAAAAAAATAATAGCAAGTTTATTGATTGCTCTTATGCTTTTAGGTACTGCTGTTATTGTTTGTGCTGAAAATAATGTAATTTATGTGTCTCCTGCGGGCGATGATTCAGATGACGGGACAACAGTTAATTCGGCTGTTGCAACCTTTACGGAAGCAAGAAACAGAGCAAGAAGTATTGACGGTAATGTAACTGTATATTTTATGGGCGGTGAGTATCCGTGGACAGAGGATATTTTGCTTACCGAAAAAGATTCTAATGTTACATACTGTGCATACGAGGGCGAAAAACCTGTTTTTCAGGCAGGTTACAGAATACCTTATGAAATGTTCGGAACAGAAACACTTG
>JAFVTZ010000131.1 GCA_017502965.1 Clostridia bacterium | reverse complement strand
TTAACACCTGCGAAAGAATTGAAAAATCAGAGTCTGATGTGGAAATCAAAATAGGCAAAATTCTTGAAATCGAACAGCAACAGAAAAATAAAACACAAAACAGAAACCGTGGTTATTCACGGGATGAAAGATAAGGAGGAATGTTATTGAATATTTTTAAAAGAATAAAAGAATTTATCATATCTCTATTGAATGATACTCATGGAGAGATTTTAAGTGCTGATGACAGTGTTTATGTTATCAACGGTGTTCGTTATGTAGTTTCAACCCGTTTCAGCACTAATGGTGCAAGATATATTCCGTATGTGCTTAGAGGGCAAAGGTAACGAAACCATTGCACGAATCCTGCAGGAACGAAAGGTGTTAATCCCGATGGCGTATTGGAGAGAAAAAGGACTTGGCAGAGGTGGAAAGAAAGCACAACCCAATCCGTACAAATGGTGTAAATCCACCATAGCAAAGATACTTGCTCAACAAGAATACTGCGGTGATGTAATCAACTTTAAGACCTATTCAAAGTCATTCAAGAACAAAGCTCGTATTCCTAACCCCGAAGAAAATTGGGCGGTGTTCAAGAATGTTCACGAGCCGATAATTGATCGTGAAACCTTTGAAGCGGTACAGAAGCTCACCAAGAAAACCAAACGCCGAGCACCGAAAGCGGATAATGCTCCAAAGAATATGTTTTGTGATTTGCTCTACTGTGCTGATTGCGGTAGCAAGTTGTGGTCGCACGTAAACACCATAAACAAGGATATTCAGTATTTCAGTTGCTCCAACTACAAGGTGGATACAAGAGGAACTTGCGAGTCAAGGCACTATATCCGAGCCGATGCCATAGAGCAAGTGGTAATGCTTGAACTAAAGCGAATGGCAACGTTCTTACAGAGCGACGAGGAAGCTTTTGCAGACCTACTTGCTCAAAAGACACAAAAGGATATTATAAAGGAGCAAAAAGCCCTGCAAGGCGAATTGCAACGCTGTATGGCACGAAACCAAAAGGTTGCCGAACTTTACGAAAAACTCTATGAGGACAATGTTTCGGGCAAAGTGACAGATGAGTGGTTTATGCAGTTGTCTCACAAATATGAACTGGAGCGTATGGATCTGAAAACCAAGATTGCATCCCTGAACGAGAGAATAAACAATCTTGGCACAATGCAACAGAACAAAGACCGATTTATCGGTGCTATCCGAAGATTTATGGAAATGCAAAAACTGACTGCACCGCTTCTTCGGGAACTCATAGACGAGATAACGGTTTATGAGACCGAAGGCGTTGGTAAGAATTGCAGTCAGAGGATAATGATCCATTACAAATTCATTGGGTATATTGAGATACCCGAATGCGGAAGTAATTACAAGGCAGACACCCGAAAAGGAGTAGCCGTCGAGTATATTACCAAATCCGCATAAAACAAAAGAGCAGGCTTAAAACCTGCTCCATACATAACGAAGAAACTCGAAATTACAAAAATATCGAGTGTCCATAACTCATATCCGTTATGAACACTCGATATGGTGCGAGTGACGAGACTTGAACTCGTACGTCATTGACACACGCCCCTCAAACGTGCCTGTCTGCCTATTCCAGCACACTCGCAAATTTATCGCGCCTAAGTATTATAGCAAAAGCGCACCGCGTTGTCAATAACAAATTTTAATTTTTTTAAATTTTTTTTAATTCAAGTGTTTTGCAGGAAAAATTAAAATCTCTGAGAAGAAAGGCGGAGTACTGTGTGGGACAGATTTTTACTAAAATCGCCTTTTTCAAATCTCCATTCCCAGTTGTGTTTTTCAGTGCCGGGGGTGTTCATTCTGCAATCAGAGCCGAGTTCAAGATAATCCTGCAAAGGAATGATTACAAGTCGGGATTTTGATTTCATTCCGAAAGAAATAAGGCTCAGCACATCCGAACCGCTTTCATCTTTCGGGACAAGTTCAGAAAACATAAGTTTTTCCTTTTCGGTGGCTTTTTCAAGCCACCCGAGAGAGGTATCGTTATCGTGAGTGCCTGTGTAACAGACACAGTTTTCTTCCATATTATCCGGCAGGAAAGGGTCATCGAGGTCGCTGTCAAAAGCAAACTGCAGAACTTTCATATTAGGAAAGCCTGAATCTTTTACAAGTGCTTCTACTTCGGGGGTTTCTCCGCCTAAATCTTCGGCGATTATTTCGGTGTTCTCGAGCAAGGGTTTAACCGAATTCCAGAAAGTCATACCCTCGCCCTCTATCCATTCGCCCTCGGTTGCATCTTTTGCTCCGTATTTTATAGTGTAATAATCGGCAAATGCACGAAAATGGTCTATTCTTATCACATCATAAAGTTTTGCCATGTGTAGAAGTCTTTTTTTCCACCATGAATATCCGCCGAGTCTCAGATATTCCCAATCGTAAATGGGATTTCCCCATAACTGACCGTCACTCGAAAAAATATCGGGCGGCACTCCTGCAACAAGGCGGGGTGTCATATCGCGGTTGAGACAAAAAACATTCGGATTGCTCCAGACATCGGCGCTGTTAAGGGATACATAAAACGGAATATCGCCGATTATTTTAATGCCGTTTGCATTAGCGTAATTTTTAAGCGCGTTATACTGACTGTAAAACAGATACTGTGTGATTTCAAAAAAGGAAATTTCTTTGTGATGGGCGGTTTTAAAGTTTTCAATTTCTTCGGTTGAGCGGTATTTAAGTCCGTCATCCCAGTTGTAAAATTCTGCGGTTTTTTTAAATTCCTTTATGGCTGAAAACAGGCAGAAATCGTCCAGCCAGAAGGCGTTTTCTCTTTTGAAATGTCTGAAATCAGAATTTTCTGTATTGAAATTTTCTGCCGCTTTTTTTAAAAGCGGCAGTTTGAATTTGTGAACAGCATCATAATCTGTGTTTTTTGGAAAAGAAACACCGTTTATATCCTCATTTTTCAGCAACCCGCAAAGAATGAGTTTTTCGATATCAATAAGCAGAATTTCTCCTGCGAAAGAACCTTCGGAAGAATAAGGGGAGTTGCCTTTTCCTATGGGGCAAAGGGGGAGTATCTGCCAGTAGTTCTGATGGCTGTTTTTAAGAAAATCCACAAAATGAAATGCTTCTTTACCAAGAGTTCCAATACCGTAATCTGACGGCAGAGAGGTGATGCTCAGCAGTATACCGCATTCTCTTTTTCGGTTTTCATCCTTTGACAGCACCTGCGGCAACTCCTTTTATAATATATTTCTGACTTGTGAGATAGAAAATTACTACAGGCACAATGGATAAAACCAGCATCGCCATCATAGCGCCCATATCAACCGAACCGTAACCGCCTTTGAGATACTGCACCGCTATCGGTATGGTTTTATAATCGTTTCCTATTACAAGGTAAGGCAAGAGGTAATCGTTCCATATCCACATAGTATTGAGAATTGCAACCGTTATTGCGGTGGGTTTAAGCACAGGAAACACTACTCTCCAGAAAACCTGAAAAGTGTTGCAACCGTCTATTGTGGCAGCTTCCTCAATTCCTCGGGGCACATTTTTTATAAATCCCGAAAACATAAATACCGAAAGCCCTGAGCCGAAACCGAGATAAATCAGAATAATGCCTATTGGATTGTCAAGCCCTAATACGTTAGCGGTTTTGGACATTGTAAACATTACCATCTGGAAAGGTACTATCATTGAAAAAACAAGCGCATAGTAAAGAATACTGTTGAATACAGATTTAACTCTTGTTATATACCACGCTGTCATAGATGTGAAAATTATTATAGCCGCCACAGAAAAAAGAGTTATGAACAGCGACCACCCGAAAGCCTGCAAGAATCCGGTGTTGTTTATTCCCTGAGTATAGTTCACAAACCCTGAAAATGTTTCGGCGGTGGGCATTGTGAAAGGTGAAGTTGCAATAGAGAATTTCAGTTTGAAAGAGTTTATCAGTATTATAAATATCGGAAAAAGGAATACAACCGACATTATAAGCAGTATTAAAAATAAAATCAGGTCAAAAATTTTAGTTTTCATATCAGTTTTCAACCTCTTTTCCTCTGGTGAAACTAAGCTGTGCCAAAGCGATTACGGCAACGATTATAAAGAATATAACCGCTTTCGCCTGACCTACACCCTCGTAACCTGTGCGTGAATAAAAGGTGTTATAAATATCAAGGGCTACCATCTGTGTTCTGTTTGCGGGAGCACCTGCAGTAAGGGCGAGATTCGGGTCAAAAAGTTTGAAAGAATTTGTTATAGTCAGAAACAGACATATAGTTATAGACGGCATAACAGAGGGTATAGTTATCCGCCAAAGGGTGGTAAACGAACTTGCACCGTCAACCTTTGCGGCTTCCATAATATCTGTCGGGATATTCTGAATTCCTGCAATATAAATTATCATCATATAACCTATCATCTGCCAGTTCATAAGAACAACCAGCCCCCAATATCCGAAAATGGGATTAGAGGTTATAGAGTACCCGAAATTGTAAAGCACACCGTTTATAATGACCTGCCAGATATATCCCAGCACTATTCCGCCTATAAGGTTTGGCATAAAGAATACTGTTCTGAAAAGTTTTGTAAGCGGCAGAGTACGGGTGAGCATAAGGGCGAGCGAAAATGCAATTATATTTACCGTTATTACCGACATCACGGCGAATTTTACCGTAAACCAAAGGGCAGGTAAGAATGTGTTATCATCGCTGAATGCCCGTATATAATTTTCAAACCCTACAAACTGCGCATTACTGACAGTTGTAAACTCTGTGAAAGAGAGAATAAGTCCCATTACAAAAGGAATTACAAAGGCTATCAGAAATGCGGCAAGTGTGGGTATTACAAAAACGGGAAACCAGCGTTTTACGGAATGATTCATCGGGTTCGTTCACTCTTCCATTTATCTGTAATTATTTTTT
>JAFVTZ010000010.1 GCA_017502965.1 Clostridia bacterium | reverse complement strand
TGAAAATTCCACGGCTTTCTCTGATAGTTCTGACCACAGAATCAAATCTGTTATTTGAAATGATTATATCTGCGTTACCTTTTGCAACATCGGCACCGAATCTGCCAATTGCACAGCCAACATCAGCCTGAGCCAGAGCATCGGCATCCTGAACACTGTCACCCGTGATGGTAATCGTCTTTCCCTTTGCCTGCCATGCTTTTACAATTCGCAGTTTATCATTAGGAGAAACTCTTGCAAAAACAGAATATTTTTCTATATTCTCGGTGAGTTCTTCATCGTTCATTTCTTCGAGTTCAGCGCCTGAAACCGCAAGTGTTCCGTTTTTGAGAATACCGATTCTTTGGGCAACTGTTGCGGCGGTTGTGAGATTATCACCCGTAATCATAATAGTTCTGATTCCTGCAGAATCACAAGCGGCAATTTCTTCTATAACTCCCTCTCGCGGCGGGTCCTCAAGACCTAAAAGTCCCACAAAAGTGAGGTCTTGTTCGATTTCATCTGCCACAGGGTTGGCAGGGATTTCACTTAAAGGTTTCATAGCAATGCAAACAATGCGCATAGCCTCGTTCGCAAGTTTTTCATTCACCTCAAGAATTTTTGCGGTATCACATCCGATGCATTTTGGAGCAATCGTTTCGGGAGCACCTTTAACAACTGCAAAGGGACGCTCGTTTATCATTGTGATAACGGTCATAGTCTTTCTTTCGGAATCAAAAGGTATAACCGAAATATGCGGAAACAGAGCATCTATATCCTGTCTCGACATTGAACAGAATGCAAGGCAGGCTTTTTCAATGGCATCTTCTGTGGAATCGTTTACAAGAGTTGAGCAGGCAGTAGCCGCTTTTAAAACAACCGCTGTATTCTCGTCTATTCCCTCTTTGGTTATATCAACAATTTTTTTACCGTCAAAAACAGAACGAAGTTCCATTTTATTTCGGGTGAAAACTCCTGTTTTATCACAGCATATAATATCTGTTTTTCCTATAAGTTCCGTTGCCTTCGCATCTTTAACGGTTATTTTATCCTGCAAAATGCGCTGAATACCGATAGCAATAACAATAGTGGTTATTGCAGGCAGACCCTCGGGAATTGCCGCAACTGCAAGGGCTATTGCATTTACAAGCATCTGCACCGTCATTGAAGCAAAATTATCTGCCGCAAAATTCTGAATAATACCTATAAAGAAAACTATAACACAAATTGCAAGGATTACTGCATTTACAATTCTACCTAAAGAATCCAGTTGCGACTGAAGCGGCAACTTGTCTTCGCCTGTCTGCTGAAGTATAGTTTCACTTTTACCAACTTCGGTTCCAAGACCTGTTGCCACAACTACTGCCTTAGCAGTCCCGTGAACAACGCTTGTCCCTGAAAAGACCATATTTGCACGCATCTGAGCAGTAGCAATTTCTTCGAAAACCATATCGCTGTCTTTTTCTACAGGAACATCACCGCCGTTGAAAACAGACTCATTGCATCTGAATTCGTTGCACTCAATAATTCTCGCATCGGCAGGAACAAAATCGCCCTCTTCGAGAATAACTATATCACCGGGAACAATTTCGGCGGCATTTACCGATTTCAAAATCCCGTCTCTGAGTACATTAACCGACGGATTTGTCAGGTTTTTAATATTTTCAAGTGTACTGTCACAAGAATGAATATGATAAGCACTTATAAGTGCATTTATCGCCACAATGGCAATAATAAGCAGCGAAGAATAACTGTTTATATCGTGATACATAAGCGAAACCACGAAAGAAACCAATGCAATAACAATAAGAGTTATAACGGTTTTATTCTTGAACTGCGCCAGAAAATGTTGCCAGAAAGTGGGGCGCTCAACCTTTGTGATAACATTGCGTCCATATAGTTCTAATCTTTCATCAGCCTCGCCGTTTGAAAGACCTTTTTTATCGTCAACCACAAGTTCTTTCAGAACTTCGCTCGGGGAAGCACTGTGCCAAATCATACATTTCCTCCTGCAATACTCAAATAATAATCCTTCATACTTTTTGCATCCTCAGCCTGAGTTCCTGCTGATTCGCAGATAAACACAGGACTGCAGTCATACTTATGAACAAGTTCAAGCATCGGCTCAAAATTCGGGCCGTATATATTATCTTCAAAAGTAAGGTGCCTTTTCTCGCCACCTGTTGTATACTCAATTTTTGAAAAATGAGAATGGAATGTTTTAAGGCGGTCTGTACCTAATTTATCCTTTATCTGCAAAAAGATTTTTTCAAAATCTTCTTTGGTTTTAAGGACTCCCTGGTCTCTTGCATTCAGATGACCGAAATCAATGCAGGGTATAATTCTTTCGTCAACACTGCAAAGTTCCAACACCTCATAAAGAGTGCCTAACTGGTTTACCTTGCCCATTGTTTCAGGGCAGATATGAATATCGGAAAAACCCTCGCTGTCAAGTGCGTTAACAGCCAGTTTCATAGTGTCTAAAGCGAGACTCAACGCTTCTTCACGGGAAATTTTTCCGCAAGACCCTGTATGAACGATTATTCTGTTTCCGCCCATTGCTTTCACAGCCTTTGCCGACTGCAAAATATAATTTACAGAATTAAGCCGTTTTTGCTCTTCCACTGAGGACATCGATATATAATAAGGTGCATGGAGTGACATTTTAACATTGTGTTCTGCGGCAATGCGGCCGAGTGCTGTTGCCTTTTCCTCGCCTATATTTACTCCTCTTCCGCACTGATATTCAAAACAGTCAAGCCCCATTTTAACAACATATTCAGGCACATTCAGGCTGTTTTTATAACCCATTTTGCTAAAATTATCACCTGTGCCTGCAGGACCGAAAATTGCGCTCATATTACACCTCTGTATTTTCAATTTTAAAATGTTTTATAATAATTTTTTCAAGTTTCCGTCTGAGTTTAAAACTCCACCCGTCTTCGGGTTTTATGGGAGTAAGTAATACAGTTTTAACTCCAACTGCTTTTCCGCCGATAATATCGGTGAAAATCTGGTCACCCACAATAGCGGTATTCTTTCGTTTTGTTCCAAGTGATTTTACTGCTCGGATATAACCGAAAGGAAGCGGTTTTAATCCCAAAGAAATAAAAGGCAGATTTATTTTATTCGCAAAAGGCTCTACCCTTCTTCTCTTGGAATTTGAAAGCACAGTAAGTTTTATACCGTTTTCTTTCATATATAAAAGCCATTCTTCAAGACCGTCGGTCAGAATCTGACCGTGGTGGGTAGAAAGGGTATTGTCAACATCCAATATCAGTGCTTCAATACCGTATTTTTTAAGTAATTCAATATTTATATCAGTAACTCTGTTGAGTTTTATATTCGGAACAAACATATAATCACCACAAAAATAAAAAGCGGTTAAAAATTAACCGCTTTTTAGTTCATTTAATTAGCGGAACTTTCTTTTACGAGCAGCTTCCGACTTCTTTTTACGCTTTACAGAGGGCTTTTCATAATGCTCTCTCTTACGAACCTCCTGAATAACACCGTCTCTGGCAGTAGCTCTTTTAAAACGGCGCAAAGCGTTATCGAGAGATTCATTCTCTTTGATTCTTACTTGACTCATTTACATTCCCTCCCTCCGCAATAATGCAGGGGTCTTAATATTAAGGTTATAAACCCTAAAGGTTAAAATAAATT
>JAFVTZ010000130.1 GCA_017502965.1 Clostridia bacterium | reverse complement strand
TATTCCAATGGGTAGTTCGGGTAATCTGGTCTTTGGAATTTTTAGGCATCAGCAAACTTACCGTACCTGTTGAATGAATTGCGACTTTATCCTTAACTCCTTTTTGAACGGTGGCTTCGGTTTCGCTGAGATTTGCATCCAGCAGGGAATAGGAGTAGTTTGCAAAACCGTAATCAAGGAGTTTTTTAGCGCCGTTAAATCGGTCGTTGCTGGTGTCACCCGCCAGTATTACTGCCACAAGTTCGAGACCGTTTCTCTCTGCTGTGGCAGAAAGGCAGTATTTTGCAACCGAGGTAGTGCCTGTTTTGAGACCTGTTGTGCCTTCGTAAAAGCGGACGAGTTTATTTGTGTTTACAAGTTCGGATTTTCCGTCTCTGAGAGAATCCATCCAGACGGTTGAATATTTCTTTATAAGGTCATGTTTTATAAGTTCGCCTGACATTATTGCAACATCGTGGGCTGTTGTCAGATGACCTGCTGCATCAAGACCCGTGCAGTTCATAAAAGTGGTATTATCCATTCCGAGTTCTTTTGCTTTTTCGTTCATCATCGCAACAAAACCCTCTTCACTTCCTGCAATAAGTTCTCCGAGTGCTACGCAGGCATCGTTTGCAGAGGCAATAACTGTGGCTTTCAGCAGTTCGTCAACCGTCATTCCTTCGCCAGGCTCCAGCCATATCTGTGAGCCGCCCATACTGCAGGCGTGTTCACTGGCAGAAACCACAGTTTCAAGTGATATATCGCCTCTGTCAATGGCTTCCATAACAAGTAAAAGTGACATTACTTTTGTGATAGATGCAGGCGAAAGCCGCTCATCGGCATTGGCTTCATACAGCACAGTGCCTGTATTGGGCTCAAGCAAAATTGCCGATTTTGCCTTAATTTCAAGTGTCTGACCTATTGCCGCCGAGACGGTTTCGGTGTCGAGAGGAACATCAATGTCTTCAAGAGGACATTCACTTGATACGGTGACAGCCTGCTTGGCACTTACACTGCCCGATAAAAGCAGTACAAAACATAATAAAAAAACTATAAATCTTTTCAAAATATTACACCCCAAACACATTATATATAAAATAATATGTCTGGGGTTTTGAATTTATTATTTTACCGTTCGCAAAATTCTATTATATCTTTATAAACTTCATCTCTGCAGGTATCATTATGTATTTCGTGGCGGCAGTTTTCGTAAAGTTTTATTTCTGCCGCAGCACCCGCTTTTATCAGTTTATTATAAACCTCTTTAACACCCTTGCCATAATTGCCTACAGGGTCGCTGTCACCCGCAATAAGAAAAATCGGAGTATTTTTGTCTATATTCTGATACCATTCTTTATTATTGCTGACAGAATTCAGTTTTATAAGGTCGTGCATAGCAGAAACGGTGAAACTGTAATTACAGAATTTGTCATTTGCATATTTATCGATTATTGATAAATCTTTTGTGAGCCATTCACGGCCTGAATTTCCGTCAAACCGCTTGTTGTAAGCACCGAAAGCCATATTATTTACGGTCTTCGAAATATGCTTTTCGCCCTTTATTATCTTTATAATATCGGTGAGAAGCAGACCGATATTGGCGAGCGGATTTTTACCGCCCGTTCCGCAAAAAATGACTTTTTTATAGTTATCTTTAAAGGCGGTAGCGGCAAGTCTTGCAATAAAAGAGCCCATTGAATGTCCCATAAGATAAAGCGGTTTTTCGGGGTATAATTTTTTAACAGCCGTTTCGAATACATCTGCATCGTTAACAAGATATTTCCAGCCGTCAGTATGAGCGATAAAACCGAGTTCAGTTTCGTCTTTTGCGGTTTTTCCGTGTCCTAAATTATCATACCCGAAAGCCAGATAGCCGTTTTCCGCTAAATGGGACATTAAGGCATCGTATCTTTCAATATGTTCGGTCATACCGTGGATAATATGAAAAAGCCCCTTGATTTCGCCCTCAGGGATATAAAGTCTGCCTGCAAGGGTGTGAATATTATCGGTAGAATTGACACAAAATTCTTTGATTTCGAAGGACATAATCTCACCTTTTCGTTCTGTTTATTGCATCCTGCCAACCGCAAAGCAAATTGTTTCGGTTTTCCTTTGCAATTTTGGGACAAAACTCTGTTTTGGGAGAGGGGATTGCCAGTATTTCGTCTTTGTCTTTCCAGAAACCGACGCTAAGTCCCGCCAGAAAAGCCGCGCCCAGAGCGGTGGCCTCTGCACATTCGGGTTTTATTATGGTGACATCGGATATATCTGCCTGAAACTGCATTAAAAATTTATTTTCTGCCGCGCCGCCGTCTGCTTTAAGAGAGGTAATCTCTATACCGCAGTCCGATTTCATGGCTTTTATAAGGTCATTAGTCTGATATGCTATTGATTCGAGTGCCGCACGCACTATGTGGTTTTTGTTACTGCCTCGGGTAAGCCCTGTTATAGTACCTCTGGCGTACATATCCCAGTAAGGCGCTCCGAGACCTGCGAAAGCGGGGACAATATAAACACCGCC
>JAFVTZ010000129.1 GCA_017502965.1 Clostridia bacterium | reverse complement strand
TGGAACTTGCCGCAGTCATTTCGGGAGTGTTTCTTGTGAAACTGATACCACTGGCCGCAAGATACGGCTCCATAGCGTCAGCCACAAGATTCATAAAATACTCCTCGTTTCCGCCGCCGTTATAAGGGTTAAACTCCTGTGTTGAAGGGCTTAAATAAATACTTGGCATAAAAAAACTCCTTTAAATTCATATACACTAAATGTTATGAATTCAAAGGAGTTATTATGATTTTTTAAAACTGGGTTCGGATTATTCGCTCTACCCTAAACTATATGATTCCGCAATCCTCTGCGGCTTTTTTTACTGCTGACAAGAACCAACAGTAAAGCGCTTCGCCAAGTTCCTGATAAATGGGGTCACCGTCATGAGAGCAAAGCATAGCAAAGGTCTGTCCGACACGGCGGTCTATTTCATTACCTCTGCGGAATGCAAGATAATAAAACGAAAATGCGCCTGTATCAGCAGAGGTCTGATATAAACTGCTGTCTGTCTCTCTTATTGTATCAAGGAAACTTTTTTGCGCAATTCCGCTAAGGCTGTCATCAGGGCTCAACTGCTCAAAACCGACAGTTGCGGTAAAAGACAAAAGCATTCTGCGCTGAATGAGCATTTCGTAATAAGTATCCTCTTCGTCAGCAGTTTTTTTAGCATCCTCAATAAACTTGAGTGCCACCGCTTTTCCCCATTCACGCGCCTTTTTAACCATTGCTTTATCAAGACCCGAAACTACCTGACGGCTTTCCATATTTTTCTTTACATCTAAAGAGGGCTTGTCACCCGCTATTTTAATATCCTTGTCCGAATACAACTTCAATCACCCTTTTTTCATCTCTTCAAGTGCTGTAGCCAGTTGGTCGGGGCAGGAAGTGCCTTTGAATCCGCATTTTATTCCTTTAAGCCGTGTTATTACCTCATCAACAGGCATTCCCTCAACAAGAGAGCCTATACCCTTTGTGTTGCCGTTACAGCCACCGTCAAAACGTACCTTTTTGACAATACCGTCCTGGACCTCAATGTGTATCGTTCTTGAACAAACCCCATTTGTTTTATATGAAAATTCCATCGGGATTATTCCTCCTATTTATCTTTGAATCTGTTACTGCGAACAGGATGACGCAATTTTCTGAGAGCTTTAGCCTCAATCTGACGGATACGCTCTCTCGTTACATTAAACTCAGTACCCACCTCTTCGAGGGTATGGCATCTGCCGTCTTTAAGACCGAAACGAAGTCTTATAACCGCCTCCTCACGGGGTGTGAGGGTTTTTAAAACACCGTCAATATCTTCGTTAGTGATAGTTTTAAGAGCAGCCTCATCGGGAGCCAGAGCATCCTCATCGCGGATAAAGTCCATAAGACGGGAGTCTTCCTCAGGACCTATAGGAGTTTCCATAGAAACAGGCTCCTGAGCGACGCGCATTATCTCTCTTACCCTCTCAACCGGCAAATCCATTTTCTCTGCAATCAGTTCTTCGCCCGGTTCAAAACCGTTTTCATGAAGTAACTGACTCTGCACCTTTTTAAGGCGGTTTATGGTTTCAACCATATGAACGGGAATACGGATTGTTCTTGCCTGATCGGCAATAGCACGGGTTATTGCCTGCCTTATCCACCATGTAGCATAGGTAGAAAATTTGAATCCTTTTGTATAGTCAAACTTGTCCACCGCTTTAATAAGACCGACATTTCCTTCCTGAATAAGGTCAAGGAAATACATACCTCTGCCGACATATTTCTTTGCGATACTTACAACAAGACGCAGGTTTGCCTCTGTAAGACGCTGTTTTGCATACTGATTACCCTCGGATATCTTTACTGCAAGTTCGATTTCTTCCTCGGAAGAAAGAAGCGGCACACGGCCTATCTCGCGAAGATAAACCTTAACCGGGTCGTCAAGAGAAATATTGTCAAACGACATATCATCCTCTGTGAGTTTATCAACATCCATTTCCTCGAGTTTGAGTTCGTCGTCGGTAGGTTCTTCGTCAAAATCAAGTTCAAGTGTCGGTGGTTCTGAGAAAAGTTCGTCCAGATCCTCAGGCGCATTTTCGATATCGTCCAAAGTCAGTTCCTTTTCTTTTTCTTCCTCGTTTTCAAACACCTGAGCGCTACTGATTTTCTTTTCCTGTTCTTTTGTCTTCTTTTCCATATTCTTAATTTCCTTTCGATTTTTTCTCAATAATATCTTTAAGACTTGCCGCCCAATCCTCAACCGAGGCATTACTTGTATCAGAACTACTGAGTCTCGCTTTTTCTTCTAATATTACCCTTATACAGTCTTTTAATACAGTTTTTGCATTTTGTCCCGCTTTATCTCCGTTTTGGAGTGATACCAAAACCCCGAGTTCTGCAGGAGTGAGTTTAGGAGCAAAGACCGATACATCAGGCATCCTGCCGCTTTCAAGTGTTTGCACTAAAATTTCATATATCCTGCGGTTAAGCGAGGTTATGAAATTTTCAGGTGGCATTTGTTCTTTTGCAATTTCATAAAAATCGGGATGTTGCAACAGTACAGCCAGAAAAGATTCCTCTGCCGCACAGCCTTTAGGAGAAATCCTTTTATCGGGATTCAAATCGTTTTTACTGAAAACAGGCTTTATTATCTCATTTATTTCCTTTTTTTGTCTTTGCCGTATATTCTTTCGCCTTAACTGGTCAACCTTTGCAGTAAGCGCTGTTCTTGAAACACCGTATTTTTCACAAAGCCGTCCGATATAGATATCTCTCGCCATAACGTCATCATCCGCCGCTATAACTTCGGCCGCGGCTGAAAGATATTTCAGTCTTCCGTCATCGCTGTCAAGATTTATATCCTGAGCCGCCATAAGCAGTTTATATTCAATATCGCTGACTGCCCCTTCAAGTAATGCCCTGAAGCGGTCAGGACCGTTTTTCTTTATATATTCATCTGGGTCTTTACCGTCGGGAATAAGCACCACCCTTACAGAAAGCCCTGTGTTTTCAAGCAACTGCGAGGCTCTTTTTATAGCCTTTTGCCCTGCGGCATCGGCATCAAGCATCAGCACTATTTCCTTTGTATAACGGGAAATAAGATTCACCTGTTCGCTTGTCAGCGCTGTACCGAGAGGTGCAACAACATTTTCAAATCCTGCCTGATGCAAAGCGATAACATCCATATTACCCTCAACCAGTACTATCCTTTCCGAACAGTGGTTTTTAGCATAATTTATTCCAAAAAGGTTATCACTCTTTTTATAAACAGGAGTATCGGATGTATTGACATATTTTCCGCCCTGCTTGTCCTCACCGGGCATTGCCCTTCCGCTGAATCCTATAACATTTCCTCTGATATTTATTATCGGGAACATCACGCGTTTTCGAAATCGGTCATAAAAAGTTCCTTTTTGGCTTTTTCCTATAACATTTGCCGTCAGCATATCCTGAACAGAAAAGCCCTTGCTTTTAAGATGTTTTATAAGGCTGTCCCAACTGTCAGGCGCGGCTCCGAGACCGAAATGCTTTATAGTTGAAAGAGAAAGTCCCCTCTGCATATAATAATCCAAAGCCCATTTCCCTTCTGGCGACATCATATAGTTATGGAAAAAACGGGCAGTTTCACGGTTGATATCATAAACGGTGTTTTTAAGACGCTGCATAGAATCGTCATAACCGTCCTGCGGTAAAGTAACGCCCGAGCGCTCTGCTAAAAGTTTAACCGTTTCAATGTAATCAAGATTTTCTATAAGCGAACAGAATGTGAATACATCTCCCCCTACTCCGCAACCGAAGCAGTAAAACGAAGACGATTCGGGATATACTGTAAAAGAAGGGGTTTTTTCGCCGTGAAAAGGGCAAAGACCGACAAGGTTTTTACCCCTGCGCTTGAGGTTTACATACTGCGAAATTGTAGTTTCAATATCGTTGCGGTATTTAATTTCATTTATAACATCCTCTGGTATTGCCATTTTTAAACCACCTTCCTTTTTTAGTAAAATTATTTTAACATATCCTGTGTACTGTTTTTAGTACACTACTCAAATTTTCCAAGCCTTTGGAATATAAATATCTTTGTAAACTGTTGTGGCATAGTGGTCGGTCATACCTGCGATATAATCTGCAACCGCCCGCTCTACACCCTCGCTTTCACAAACAGCAAGATACTCTGCCGACATTTTATCAGGATTTGTAATATAGTATTTAAAAAGACCTTCAACCATACCGAGAACTTTGGTCTCCTCTGACTTTGCAACGGGATTTTTATAAACCGCTTCAAACAGAAATTCGTGCAGAAGATTATAGTATCTTTCGGTTTCGCTGTCCATAATTATTTCATTTTTACTGTTAGCAATAATAGATGAAACCAGCGTTGTTATTCTTTCACTTTTACCCTGCCCAAGATGTTCGGTGATTTCTGACGGGATATCGCTTTCGCTTATAACCCCTGCTCTTACAGCATCGTCAATATCGTGGTTGATATAGGCAATTCTGTCTGCAAGGCGGACAAGTCTTCCCTCTAAACTTTCCGACCATTCTCCGCAGGTATGGCGGTCTATTCCGTTAAGCACCTCATAAGTAAGGTTAAGCCCTTTTCCGTCCTTTTCGAACTTTTCACAAACCCTGACACTCTGCTCATAATGAACAAAACTGAATGAAACAAGGTCGTTTATTGCCCTCTCACCTGCATGACCGAAAGGAGTGTGCCCCAAGTCATGCCCCAAGGCGATTGCCACGGTGAGGTCTTCGTTAAGCCTTAAAGCCCTCGCCATTGTACGGGCTATCTGGGAAACTTCAAGAGTATGTGTAAGTCTTGTTCTGTAATGGTCTGATTCAGGAGAGAGAAACACCTGAGTTTTATGTTTTAACCGTCTGAAAGCCTTACTGTGTATAATACGGTCACGGTCGCGCTGAAAATCGGTACGCAAAACGCACTTTTCTTCAAAACTCTTTCTTCCCCTGCTTTCTTCAGAAAAAGCAGCAACAGGAGAAAGGATTATTCTTTCATTTTTTTCGGTCTGTTCCCTGATATTCAT
>JAFVTZ010000128.1 GCA_017502965.1 Clostridia bacterium | reverse complement strand
TCATTTGTGCAGCAACCGCATTACTCTTATTAAATAAACCCATAATATCTCTCCTCAATTTGTTTTATCTTATTTTATACTACTTTATACCACTTGTCAATATTTTTAATGATTTTATCGTATAATATTTTCAGAGGTGATTAAAATGAAACCCTTAAAAGAAAAAATCAGCATCACTATTGATAATGATATATTAACCAAATTAAAATATGAAGCCGAAAAGGACGACCGCTCATTATCGCAGTATATAAATATCATATTAAAACAACATATAACACGAATAGAAGATAAAAAATAAAACTTAATATTCAAATACTTTATTTGAATATAGCATATTCTATAAAGATTTTCAAGTCTCATACTAAAACAGAGTTACCCCAAAATCGGGATAACTCTGTTTTTATATCGCAAAATTAAATTCTTGCAACACCGGTTTCCTTTGCGGTTTTGATAACCGCTTCGGCTACAACCTCTGCTACTCTCTTATCAAGAGCAGGAGCGATAATATTTTCTTCACTGATTTCATCATCAGGAATTAAAGATGCAAGCGCATAAGAGGTTGCAACTTTCATTTCCTCGTTTATGCAGGATGCTCTGCAGTCAAGCGCTCCACGGAAAATTCCGGGGAAAGCAAGAACATTGTTTATCTGGTTCGGGAAGTCTGAACGACCTGTGCCTACAACTCTCGCACCTGCCGCTTTAGCAATATCGGGCATAATTTCAGGTGTGGGGTTAGCCATCGGGAACATAATAGCATCGCTTGCCATTGATTTTACCATTTCTTCGTTTACAAGGTTAGGTGCTGAAACACCGATAAATACATCAGCGCCTTTGAGTGCATCAGCAAGAGTGCCTTTTTTATGTTCAAGATTAGTAACCTTTGATATCTCTTCCTGTGCAGAGTTATTGTTTTCGTCACCCTCGCAGATGATACCGAAACGGTCACAGAAAGTAAGATTTTTAACACCCATATTCATAAGGTGTTTACCGATAGCGATTCCTGCAGAACCTGCGCCGTTTATAACAACCTTAACATTGCCGATTTCCTTCTTAACAAGTTTAAGTGCATTGATAAGGGCGGCGGCAACAACTATTGCAGTACCGTGCTGGTCGTCGTGAAAAATCGGGATATCGCAGATTTCTTTGAGTTTCTGCTCTATCTCAAAGCAACGGGGGGCAGAAATATCCTCAAGATTTATTCCGCCGAAAGAGCCCGAAAGCAGATAAATTGTGCGGACAATTTCGTCTACATCTTTTGATTTAATGCAAAGTGGAAATGCATCAACATCAGCAAAAGCCTTGAAAAGTGCGCATTTGCCTTCCATAACAGGCATACCTGCCTCAGGGCCTATATCACCAAGACCTAAAATTGCAGTACCGTCTGTAATAACCGCAACAAGATTTGAACGGCGGGTCAGCTCATAAGACTTGCTTATATCCTTGTTGATTTCAAGGCAAGGCTCTGCAACACCAGGGGTGTACGCAAGAGACAAATCTTCTCTTGAGTTTATGGGAGCACGGGAGATAACCTCAATTTTACCGTTCCATTCGTAGTGCTTTTTTAAAGATTCCTGTCTGATATCCATTTATTAGTCCTCCCAAGGGAATTTGTACTGTGTAAGACCGAGTTCATCACGGACAGCAATAATCTCTTTCTGAACAGACTCGTTTATCGGCACACCGTCTTTACGGGCAATACCTATTTCATACTCTTTTTCGCCTGCAGTGTAGATTCTCTCAGCACCGGGTGCTTTTTTGGAATCGCGCATACTGCGGCAGATAGCGCCTGCCTTTTTACGCGCAATATCCTCGCCCATAAAGTGGTCTGTATCAATTGCTATAAACCAGTGACCGAGTTGATAAGGACGGATATTTCCGTTTTCATCCTTACCGTCAAGAGCCTTACCGTAAGCACCGTCCTGAAGAATTGAGGAGAAGAACTCAACTGCAAGAGCAAAACCGTAACCCTTATATCCGCCGAGGTCCTCACCTATTCCGCCAAGGGTGGTAAGAGCGGCTGTGCCGTTTCTGATTTTCTTAAGGGCAACACCTGCATCACCCTCAACAGCAGAACCGTCATTTGCGATAATAGTTCCGGGGTGAACATCTTCACCAATACGCTCGTAGTATTCAACTTTACCGTTCTGTGTGATAGAGGTTGCGCAGTCAAAGTTAAAGTCAAAAGCCTCGTCAGTAGGAACACCGATAGTAAAGGGGTTAGTACCGAACATACCCTCAACACCGTGAGTAGGAGCAACAGAGGGACGTGCATTTGTACCGGTCATTCCGATACAGCCTGCCTTTGTAGCCATTGTGGTATAATAACCTGCAATACCGTAGTGGCAGGAATTACGTACAACAACCATACCCATACCGTATTCTTTAGCCTTTGCTATAGCCATACTCATAGCCTTGTGACCGATAACCTGACCCATACCGTGATGTCCGTCAATAACAGCGGTGGTGGGGGTTTCTTTAACTATTTCCATTTCGGTAACTGCATTCTGGATACCTGCCTTAATTCTGTCAAGATAAACAGGTTTAAAGCGGTTTACACCGTGCGACTCAATACCTCTCTTATCAGATTC
>JAFVTZ010000009.1 GCA_017502965.1 Clostridia bacterium | reverse complement strand
CAAAACGCAATACTATACTAAGAGGTGCTCCCACCAAGAAAGCCAATATAATTTTTTTATAGTTCATATTAACACTCCAAAACATTTATCGGGACATTCTGTCATATACTTATACAGATATAATTTTATTATTTAAAAAGGAAAAAGTCAATACAAAATGAGGTAATAATATGAGAAAAGTTATGTGTATTTCGATTTTAATTGCCGCAGTAATGCTTTTACTGCCGCTGAGTATTCTCGGAGAAACCGAAAAGACAATTCCTGTGACTTCCTTTGAATCTGACGAAATTATTGCAAAAATTGAAAAGGTTGATTTTTTCAGGGTATACAACACAAAAAGCGGAAAAGTTGAAAAAATCAGCACCGAAGATTACATTTTCGGGGTTGTTGCGGCAGAAATGCCTGCCCTTTATCACGAAGAAGCGCTAAAAGCGCAAGCCGTTGCGGCGTATACTTACGCTTGCAGAAAAAGAGCAAACAGCGGCGACAGAGATTATGACATTACTACCGACCACACCGTTGACCAGAGTTATAACGACGAGCAGACTGCAAGAGAAAAATGGGGCAGTAAAGCCGACGAATATATAGAAAAAATCAGAAATGCCGTTAAAGAAACCGAAGGTTATGTCATTACATATAACAATAATCTTATAACCGCGGTTTACCACGCTGTGTCGGCAGGAAAAACCGAGGACTGCAAAAATGTATGGGGAAGTGATGTGGCTTACCTTAAATCGGTGAACAGCGAGGGAGACAAACTTTCTGCAAACTACATAAGTCAGGCAAATTTCACGCCTGAAGAAATAAAAGAAAAATTTTCGGATATAACCGAATTCACAGACGATACTAAAAAATGGTTTTCAGACCCTGTGCGAACAGCGAGCGGTACTGTAACCGAAATTACCTTATGTTCAAAAACTTTAAGCGGAGACGATATACGAGCTGCATTAAACCTGCGTTCTTCAAACTTTGAAACCGAATTTAAAAACGGAGAGTTTATATTTACGGTTTACGGTTACGGTCACGGAGTGGGAATGAGCCAGAACGGAGCTAACTTTTTGGCAGAACAGGGATTTAATTTTAAAGAGATACTCACCCATTACTACACCGACTGCGAAATTAAAAAGACAGACTAAAAAACTAACGCCCTCTGCATTTAGCAGAAGGCGTTTTTTGAAAATTTATCTTTTTGCCTTTTTCTTTGCTTTGTATCTTTTCCAGATAACCCAGAGCGGACCTGAAATAAAGACTGAAGAAATAGCGCCCGATACAAGACCGAATGCCATAGGAATAGCAAAGGTGCGAAGAGTGGTAAGACCGAAGAGTTCAGCAACTACAACAATGGTCATAACAGCGAGGAAAGTTGTAACAGTTGTTACAATGTTTCTTATAAGAACCTTATTAACGCTGATGTTTACAAGTTCGCCGATTTCCATTGAGGGGTTAAGACGCTCATTTTCACGGATACGGTCGTAAATAACGATGGTATCGTTAAGAGAGTAACCGAGCATTGTAAGAACAACTGCGATATAGTTGGAATCTATCTGCAAACGGAAGATAACACACACGAAGAATGTTATAAGTACATCAAGCACAAGCGCTACAAGAGCGGTGAGTGCTGCAGAGATACCGCCTATCTTTCTGAAACGGATACCTACATAAATTACAACGAAAATAGCAGTGATTACTACTGCAACGAGACTCTTGAGGAAGAAAGTTCCTGCAATAGTCGGGCTTACAGAGTTTGAGTTGTAGATAGCAATTTTGTTATCCTTGAACTTTTCTGTGAGAGCCTTGGTAAGGTCTTCCTGACCTTCTGCCGAGAGAGCATCTTTGCCTACAAGGGCAATTTCAAAGGTCTTGGTATCACCTGCTAAAGCAGTACTCTTTGTGAGAGAATATTTAGCATCGAGTATTTCATCGATAACTGCTTTGATATCCTTATCTGCAAGGTCACCTGTGTAAGCATAGGAAATTTTTGTACCGCCGCTGAAGTTGATATCAAGATCAACACCGAATGCAAAAGGCATTGCAAGAACAATTCCGATAACGAATATTATAGCATAAACAATAGCAACGGGTTTAAGAGTTTTGTTGAAATCTATATTAAATTCACGCATTTGTCTTACCTCCGTAAAGCCAGGGTTTTCTGAAAATCTTCAGTTGAGAAATGCTCTTGAGCATAAGTTTGGAAGCAAGAACACCCATGATAAGGTTGAATATTGTACCTACAAGCAAGGTATAACCGAATGAGTAGATAGAACCTGTAACCTGTGAGCCGAAGAGAGACATAAGAGGAGCAAACAGTTTTGCGATAAGGCTGTCAGGAGTACCGAAAGCACCCATAAGTACCAACGATACAATAACGATTGTTACGTTACCGTCAATAATAGCGCTCAAACTGTTCTTGAAGCCGCTGTCGATAGCGCCGTCAATAGTCTTACCCTTCTTGAACTCATCACGGATACGTTCAGCCGCGATAACGTTACAGTCAACACCGACACCGATAGAAAGGATGATACCTGCAATACCGGGGATGGTGAGAGTGAAACTCTCGAGTCCGCTGAAGTAACCTGAAATACAAGCGATAGAGCCTGCCAACTGACCGAGCAGTGCAATAGCGGCAACAAAACCGTGCAAACGGTAGCGCAGAAGCATCATAAGGCAAACAAGACCGAATGCAATAGCACCTGCAATAAGCATAACTTTAAGAGCATCCGAACCGAGGGTTGCGGAGATTATCTGCAATTTGCTGTCATCAACAGTGAGTGCAAAGGGGAGTGAACCTGCATTTATCTTGTTTGCAAGGTCAACACACTGTTCCTCTGTAAACTGACCGTAAATGATAGCCTCACCGCCGGTGATAGCCTCTTTACAGGATGCAGTTGAAATATTGGTTTCATCCATATAAATAGAAATAGATGAATTGCTTGAAGCGGCAGAAGCAGTTGCGGTTGCAAATGCGCTGGCGCCCTTGCTGTTGAACTTAAGTGCTACAACATAACCGAATTCTTCTGAAACCTGAGGTGTTGCAGATTCTACAACTTCACCTGTCATAAAAGGCTTGCCCGAAGAATTATCACTACCGAGGTAGAAAGAAAGCTGAGCGGTCTCGCCCAATTCCTGAACAGCAGCCGCCGCATCGAAATCACTTTCGTCTGCCGCCCAGGGGAAACGAACGATTATCTGATGGTTGTCACTGTCAGTATAAACCTCGTAGTCTGTGATATTATTACTTACAAGTCTTGTTTCGATGATAGACTTTGCAGAAGCCATATCGTCATCTGTAATGTCAACATCTTTGATATCGGGTGAGAAAACCGCTTCAACACCGCCGCGGATATCAATACCCCAGCGAATATCATTCGCACCCTTTACATAAACGTTTCTGGTATCGCCGTAGTAATTTTCAACTCCGAAAAAGGCTGTATATGTAAGAGCCAGAATCAAGATGAAAACCACAAAAAATACCGGCTTGCCTGTTCTCTTGGATCTCATTGGCAAATCCTCCAAATTTGTGTTTCTTTTTATAGGGGCGAAAAACCGCCCCTCTTTTTCAAAATCTTTTTATATTATACATAAAATGTCCGACAAAGTCAAACAGTTTATGCATTATTCGCAATAAGCATTTCCAAAGCGGCATATTTTACAGCCACACAAAGCACCTGAGAAGCCTTTGCTATCTCGCCGACAGACGGATATGACGGTGCAATTCTGAGGTTTGAATCGTCAGGGTCGTTGCCGTAAGGATATGTCGCACCGGCGGGAGTGAGTATCATTCCTGCATTGGCACAAAGTTGCTCAACTCTGGATGCACAGCCGTTCGGCACATATAAACTTATGAAATATCCGCCTTTGGGAGTGGTCCAGCGGGCAATTCCCGTGTGAGCAAGTTTTGTTTCAAGTTCATTCAACACAGCATCAAACTTAGGTCTCAAAATTTCAGCGTGCTTTTTCATATGCGCTCTGACATCTGCCGCATTGCGGAACATTCTCGCATGCCTTAACTGATTGAGTTTATCAGGGCCTATTGTCTGGAATTTCATTCTGCCTTTAAGCAGGCTTACATTATTAGGGCTTGCCGCCTGTGCTGCAACACCTGCTCCCGGGAAAGTAATTTTTGATGTTGATGTAAATATAATAGGTAAATCGGGATTTCCTGCTTTTACACATTCGGTGTAAATATTGAGCAGTTTATCACCCTCATCATATAAATCGTGAACAACATAAGCATTATCCCAGAAAATTCTGAAATCGCCTGCGGCAGGTTTCAGCCTTGCCATTCGGCGGACAGTTTCATCACTGTAAGTTATGCCCTCAGGATTAGAATATTTCGGCACACACCATATACCTTTTACTTTTTCGTCCTTTACAAGTTCCTCAACAATATCCATATCAGGTCCGTTTTCATTGGTAGGAACAGGTATAAGTTCAAAACCGAAATATTCGGTTATGGCAAAATGGCGGTCGTATCCCGGAACAGGGCACAGGAATTTAAGACCTTCCTGTCTTCCCCAGGGCTCACCGCCCATACCGTGGGTCATTGCCTGAGCGATGGTATCAAACATCATATTAAGTGATGAATTTCCGCCAACAATTATCTGGTCGGGCTCAAGTTCAAGAATTTCAGCAAAAAGATTTTTGAGTTCTGCAAGACCGTCAAGTCCGCCGTAATTACGGCAGTCTATCCCGCTGATATTTTTAAAACCCGTGTCATTTCCGACAAGGTCAAACATTTTTTCGCTTAAATCCATATTGTCAAAACCGGGTTTTCCTCTCGACATATCGAGTGACAAATGAAGCGACCTCAACTTTTCGTACTCTGAGCGCACTGCACTGAATTCACTTTCAAGTTCAGCCTTACTCATATTATAATAGTTAGACATAAAGTATCCTCCTTAACCAACTTAATATAATATATTCCAAACAATTTTTCAAGTGTTTTTTAATCTGCCTTTGTGTCGCTGATAAATTATGAATAATTTGTAAAAGGTCAGGGAAAGTCAAACTTTTTTTGAAAAAACTATTGACAAGTGGAAAAAACTGCATATAATAATACTCGTTAGCACTCGAAGCGATAGAGTGCTAAAAACCGAAAAGAGGTGAAGCAGATGCAACTTTCTTCAAGAAAGCAGGCGGTTTTAAAGGCTATTGTAAAAGCATATATTGAAACCGGAGAACCTATAGGTTCAAAAAACCTGACCCTTATGCTTGAGAATGCTCCGTCATCTGCAACACTCAGAAACGAAATGAGCGAACTTTGCGAGTTGGGCCTTTTACATCAGCCCCACACCTCTGCAGGAAGAATTCCTACAGAAGGAGGTCTCAGGCTATATGTAAACAGCCTTATGAGGAAAAATATTCCGTCAAGCGGGGATATATCATTTATCGACCGAGAACTCGAAAGTTTACACTGCGAGCCCGAGGGCATACCTGCCGCAGCGGCAAGGATAATTACAAAACTCACAGGGCTTCCTGCATTTTCCTGTCTGATAACGGTAAATCCGCCAAGAATCAAAAAAATCGAACTGTTACCGATAAGCCGTTCTTCGGCGATGTTACTTCTGATAACAGAAGACGGAAGAACCAGAAATCAGATTTTTAGAACGGGCAGAGATTTTCCTGCCGATGCAGAAAAATGTTTCAGAAAACTTGCCGATAGCAGAATCACAGGCAAAAAGGTGAGCGAACTGACAAAGGCTTATATGCAAAGTGTTATCGCAGAGGCAGGGCTTTATTCTCTGCAACTTATGCCTTTGCTGACGGCAGTTTTTGAAATTGCCGCGGGCATTGAAGAAACCGACCTCACTTTTCAGGGAGAAAGCGCACTTTATAATATAAGCGCAAATGAGGAAACTGCCGCAAGAATAATGAGCCTTATAAACCGCCGCGACCCGATTATTTCAATACTTGAAAACATAGGCGACAATGTGGGCGCAGTTTTCGGGGCGGATACGGGGTATAATGAACTGAGAGGCGATACGCTTATTGCGGCAAAGTTCAGTCTGCCTGATAAATATAAAGGTTATATCGGTGTTATCGGTCCGAACAGGATGTCTTACGAACATATAATGCCGGATATTGAATACACAGCCGAGCGTCTCACCGAGATTATGACCAAGGCTCAGAAGGATATGGAGGATTAAGCGATGTCAGAAGAAACAAAGCAGACTGCCGAAGCGGTAGAGGAAACCAAAACCGAAAAAGCAGAAAAGAAAGAGAAAAAATCCAAAAAGGATGCAGAAATTGAAAAACTGAAAGCAGAACTTGAAAGCAAAAACGATTTATTGCTCCGGACTGCCGCCGAGTTTGACAATTTCAAAAAACGCACCGAGCGTGAGCGCGCTTCTGTTGCAGAATATGCAAAAGCGAATATTATAAAACAACTTTTGCCTATACTCGATAATATAGACCGCGCGGCAGGTGCCGAAAAAGATACCCCCGAATATATAAAGGGTATCGAAATGATAGTAAAACAGTTTGAAAGCCTTACAGGCGTTATAGGCATAGCCGAGGTTGCAAAAGTGGGCGATACTTTCGACCCCAACTGCCACGAAGCCGTAATGCACATTGAAGACGAAAACTTAGGCGAAAATGTTATCGCTCAGGTTTTGCAAAAGGGATATAAAATAGGTGACACTGTCATCCGTCCCGCAATGGTATCAGTTGCCAATTAAATCAACTAAGATTTAAAAATATATATTACTTTATTTGGAGGAAATAAAAATGGGAAAAATTATAGGAATTGACTTAGGTACAACCAACTCTTGCGTAGCCGTTATGGAAGGCGGCGAGCCGGTAGTTATCGCCAATGCAGAAGGTGCAAGAACAACACCCTCTGTTGTAGCATTTTCAAAAACAGGCGAAAGAATGGTAGGTCAGGTTGCAAAGCGTCAGGCTATTACCAATCCTGACAGAACAATCAGTTCTATCAAAAGAGAGATGGGTTCTTCTTACACAGTTGAGATTGACGGCAAGAAATACACTCCTCAGGAGATTTCTGCTATTATCCTGCAGAAATTAAAGGCTGATGCAGAGGCTTATCTCGGAACAACCGTTACTGAGGCTGTTATCACAGTTCCTGCTTACTTTACCGACGCTCAGCGTCAGGCAACCAAGGATGCAGGTAAAATTGCAGGTCTTGAAGTAAAGCGAATTATCAACGAGCCTACTGCTGCCGCTCTTGCATACAGCATTGACAAGGAAGACGACCAGAAGGTTATGGTATATGACCTTGGCGGCGGTACTTTCGACGTGTCTATCATAGAAATGGGCGACGGTGTTCAGGAAGTATTGGCTACAGCCGGTAACAACCGTCTCGGCGGTGACGATTTCGATAAGAGAGTTATGGATTATATCGTTGCTACCTTCAAAGCAGAACAGGGCATTGACCTTTCAGGCGACAAGATGGCTATGCAGCGTGTAAAAGAGGCTGCTGAAAAGGCAAAAATCGACCTTTCAGGTATGACCACAGCCGACATCAATCTCCCCTTTATTACTGCTGACCAGACAGGTCCCAAGCACTTTGAAACAACCCTTACCCGCGCTAAGTTCAACGAACTCACCGCCGACCTTGTAGATGCTACAATGGCTCCCGTTCGTCAGGCACTTGCAGACTCAGGTCTTAACAAGAACGAAATCAACAAGGTTCTTATGGTAGGCGGTTCTTCAAGAATCCCTGCTGTTCAGGAAGCAGTTAAGAACTTTATGGGCACAGAGCCTTTCAAGGGCATCAACCCTGACGAGTGTGTTGCTCTCGGCGCATCCTTGCAGGCAGGTGTTCTCGGCGGCGATGTTAAGGGACTTCTCCTTCTCGATGTTACTCCTCTTTCTCTCGGTATCGAAACTATGGGCGGAGTTTCCACAAAGGTTATTGACAGAAATACAACCATCCCCGCTAAGAAAAGCCAGATATTCTCTACTGCGGCTGACGGTCAGACCTCGGTTGAAGTACACGTATTGCAGGGCGAACGTGAGTTTGCAAGAGACAACAAGACCCTCGGTGTATTCCACCTTGACGGTATTGCTCCTGCTCCCCGCGGTATCCCCCAGATTGAGGTTACTTTTGATATAGATGCTAACGGTATTGTTCACGTATCTGCAAAAGACCTCGGCACAGGCAAAGAAAACAACATCACCATCACCTCTAACACCAATATGTCAAAAGAAGATATCGACAAGGCTGTTCAGGAGGCTGAGCAGTATGCTGCTGAGGATAAAAAGCGCCGTGAGGCAGTTGATATCCGCAACAATGCTGACCAGATGATTTATCAGACCGAAAAGACCGTTAACGATTTCGGCGACAAACTTTCTGAAGAAGAAAAAGCAAAAATCAACACCGCTAAAGAGGCTCTCAAAGAAGCACTCAAGGGCGAAGATGTTGACGCTATTAAGGCTAAACAGGAAGATTTGCAGAAAGAAATCTACGCTGTAAGCGAAAAGATTTACAAGGCCGCTAATCCTCAGGGCGATGCAGGTGCTCAAGGCACTACAGAGGGCGGCAACGCAGACCCCAATGTTTACGAGGCTGATTTCACAGACGTTGACGACAATAAAAATTAATAATTAATGATGAATAATGAATAATTGCGGTGTTTCGCTTTGCGAAACTGTATATAAGTTTTGGTTTTACCAAAACACAATAATTGTTCATTATTCACCTTTCATCTTTCATTATTCATTAGAGCGGGGTTTTTCTCCGCTCTACATAGGAGAATTGCTTTGGCTGACGATAAAAGAGATTATTATGAAGTCCTCGGGGTTGATAAATCGGTTTCCGAGGACGAGTTGAAAAAAGCATACAGAAAAGCGGCTAAAAAATATCATCCGGACTTAAATCCGGGGGACACAACGGCTGAAAAGAATTTCAAAGAGGTAAACGAGGCTTACGAAGTTTTGTCCGACAGCGAAAAACGTGCCCGTTATGACCAGTTCGGTCACGCAGGAGTTGACCCCAACTTCGGCGCAGGCGGCGGTTACGGCGGTGGCGGCTTCGGCGGCGGATTTACAGGTGATTTCGGTGACCTCGGCGATATTTTCAGTTCCTTTTTCGGTGGCGGCTTTGGCGGAGGCGGTTCTCGCCGTAATCCAAATGCGCCGAGAAGAGGAAACGACACCGCGGCTTCTGTTAACCTTTCGTTTGAAGAAGCGGCAAAGGGTTGTAAAAAGACCGTTAAGGTGACAAAGATAGACACTTGTGACGAGTGCGGAGGCTCAGGAGCAGAAAAAGGTTCTTCGGCCAAGACCTGTCCTGTTTGTCACGGCTCGGGTCAGGTTTCCGCCACACAGAGAACTCCTTTCGGAGTTATGCAGACACAGACCGTATGTGACCACTGTCACGGAAGCGGTAAAATAATAGAAAAACCCTGTAAGAGATGCTCGGGCAAAGGAAGAATCCGTCATACAGTTGAAAAAACGGTTGAAATTCCTGCAGGTATTGACGACGGTCAAGTTGTAAACATTCGCGGCGGCGGTGATGCAGGTGTGAACGGCGGACCTTCGGGCGACCTTAGAATTAACATAAATGTACGTCCCCACCCGATTTTCGAACGAAGCGGTTATGATGTTTACTGCGAAATACCGATTACATTCACTCAGGCGGCTTTAGGTGACGAAATCACCGTACCCACTCTTGACGGCAAGGTTAAGTTCCAGATTCACGAGGGAACTCAGCCGGGTGACGAGTTCAAACTCCGCGGCAAAGGTATTCAGCGCCTGAATTACAGCGGAAAAGGCGACCAGTATGTGAAAATTACGGTCGAAGTTCCGAAAGACCTTTCTAAAACCCAGAAAGAAAAACTCAAAGAGTTCGATGCCGCTTGTGACGACAAGAACTACAAAAAGAAAAAGACCTTTATGGACAAGGTCAAAGATTTTTTCAATGATTAAAAAAACGGTCTTCCTCATTCTGAGAAAGACCGTTTTAAATTATCCAATTAACAATAAAACCGATAGCAATAACTCCTAAAAGAACTTTGTGAAAAGTTTTAGTCAAGAGTTTTTCGCCGAAGAAAACATATATCAGCAAAATCGGTACAGACCAGAACATAAAATGGTAACCGAAAGCGGCAGATATATCACCTTTTAAAAGTGAAATATAAGCACGTGTCATTCCGCAGCCGGGGCAGGTTATCCCAAACAGATACTTCCAGACACAGCCGATTCCCGAATAATACAGAAAAATAATTCCTATCCCTAAGAACACTAAAAACAAAACTTTCGGCAAAATAAAATTATACATTTTAAAAACAGACCTTCCGCTTTTGCGAAAGGTCTGTTTAACATTTTCAAAGAAACGCATTAGTCTTTAAGCGGAATGCCCTTGCCGTCTTTATCAATCTTGCCGACAAGAATCATAATTCCTTCGATAAGACCCCAGATACCTGAAACTGCAGGACCTACAGCAATGCAGGAACCGAGTACACCGATAAGCAACTGAGCAACAGCCTTACTTGTATTTCCGAGATAGAAATTGTGAACACCGAGACCGCCGAGGAAAATACCGAGAAGACCTGCTACCAACTTCGACTTCTGAAGTGCAGGGTCAACATTAGGCTTTACCTCAATAGCATGACCGCAGTTGAGACAAACTGTAGCAGCGGGGTCAACCTCATTACCGCAATTTGCGCAGAATTTTTCGCCTGTGCCTTTAGCGAAACCGCAGTTTACACAGATAGCAGCATTAGCATCGATTTCTTTTCCGCAATTTTTACAAAACATATTCAACTACTCCTCTTTTATAAGATTAGAAAATTTTAAATTTTCTTTGCAAAATTATTTTATCACACATATTGCAGTTTGTAAAGAAAAATGTCGCATTTTATTACTTTTTGTCACAATATTCCTAAATGTTCAAGCAAAATTTTAGTGCCAAGCAAAACTAAAATTACTCCGCCTGCAAATTCTGCTTTGGATTTATATCTGCAACCAACAATACTGCCAAGTCTTACTCCGAAAGCAGAAAATAAAAATGTTATAACGCCGATAAAGGAAACAGCCGTAATAATGTTTACATCAGGCAAAAGGGCAAAGGTTATACCCACCGCCAGCGCATCGATACTGGTAGCAACAGCCATCAAAAGCATTGTTTTGAAACCGAAATCACCGTCCGCCGCATTTTCTTCTTTAGAAAATGCCTCTTTTATCATATTGACACCTATTGCGCCGAGCAAAATAAAGGCTATCCAATGGTCGATTCTGGTTACATATTTTTCAAATGCAGAGCCAAGCACAAAACCTAAAAACGGCATAAGCGCCTGAAAACCGCCAAACCAAAGCCCTGCAGTTGCCATTTGTTTTATCTTTACTTTAGGTGTTGCAAGCCCTTTACATATAGCCACCGCAAAAGCGTCCATAGAAAGACCGACAGCTAAAATAAAAAGTTCCAAAAGTCCCATTATATTAACACTCCGAAATAATATTATGATTTTAAAAAAGATTTTACTCCTAAAATAATCCAATGTCAAGGATAATACTGTTTAAAATCCGCATAATAACCTTGTGGTGAATAATTTGAAAATTTTTAAACGCGAAAATCTTATATCTGCCGCGGCAGGACTTGCTATAGGCGCAGTAAACGGTCTTTTTGGGGCAGGCGGCGGAATGCTTGCAGTACCTTTTCTCAAAAAACTGGGGTTTGAACAAAAATCCGCTCACGCAAATGCTGTGGCAGTTATACTGCCGATAAGTGTTATCAGCGCTATTTTATATATGTATAAAGATTATGTAAACCTCGGTGATGCGCTTATTTATATTCCAACGGGTGTAATCGGTGCGCTTCTCGGCACTTTTGCACTTAAAAAAATATCCCCCCTATGGCTCAAAAGAATTTTCGGCGGATTTATGGTTTATGCAGGCATACGCCTGCTTCTGCGATGAATATTGCCGCCCTTTTGGCAGGGCTTTTTTCAGGAGTTATCGGGGCGATGGGTATGGGCGGCGGTGCGGTGCTGATTATTTACCTCACCCTTTTCACCGACACAAAACAACTCACCGCTCAGGGGAT
>JAFVTZ010000127.1 GCA_017502965.1 Clostridia bacterium | reverse complement strand
CCTATTGCGATAACCGCCGTAACAGTTTATGCAATAAAAAAGCAAATCAGGTGGAAAAAGGTGCTTTTTATTGCCCTTTTCGGTACTGTGGGCACTTTTTTTGGGCTTATGCTTGCAGATAAACTGGGCGGAGATTTCACCGCAAAACTTTTCGGGGGATTCCTTGTTATAATACGAATAAGAGAAATTTTCCGCAGAAAGACAAAAACAGTTGCACAAAAGAAAAAATGATGATATACTAAAAACGAATAAATGTTCGTGGGAGTGTAGTTATGTCAAAAACACCGCTTACCGAAAAACAACAGCAGGTTTATAATTTTTTAGTTAAAGAGATGTCGCAGGGGCTTCCGCCGACTGTAAGGGAGATTTGCAATGCAACAGGCATTAAATCCACCTCAACTGTTCACGCAATCTTAAGCGCCCTCGAAGAAGAGGGTTACATAATAAGAGATGCAAAAAATTCCCGTTCTATTCGGCTTGATATGGATTTCCAGTCAGCAATGGTGCCGCTTGTAGGCAGAATTACGGCAGGAAAACCGATATTGGCAGTTGAAGAAATCGAAGATTATATCCCCTATCCCTCAAAAGATGCCGAGGGGCTTTTTGCGCTGAAAGTTGTAGGACTCAGTATGCGGGATGCAGGAATTTTAGACGGGGATATTATCGTTGCAGATAAAAACAAGCCTTGCAAAAACGGAGATATCGTTGTAGGAATGGATGGCGATGAAGCCACCGTAAAACGCCTGCGAATCCAGAACGGACAGATAATTTTTATGCCCGAAAACCCCGATTTCAACCCTATTTACCCCGAAAACCCGATGGTGCTCGGCAAAGTGGTAGGCAGTTACAGAAAGTACTGATAAAATGAAAAGATATGTAGAAATTTTTACTGACGGCGCCTGCTCGGGAAATCCGGGTCCCGGCGGTTGGGGAGTTGTGCTTCGATACGGCAGTGCCCAAAAGGAACTCTCAGGCGGAGAAAAACAGACCACCAACAATCGAATGGAACTCACAGCCGCTATTATGGGGCTTTCGGCTTTAAAAGAACCCTGCAAGGTAAGGCTCGTAACCGATTCCAAATATGTGGCAGACGGGATAACCAAAGGCTGGGCAAAATCGTGGCAGAAAAACGGCTGGAAAAAAGCCGATAAAAAACCCGCTTTAAACCCTGATTTATGGGAAAAACTGCTTGAACTTATAGATACACACGAAGTAACTATAGATTGGGTGAAAGGTCATGCAGGCCACCCCGAAAACGAAAGATGCGATAAATTAGCAGTAGAATTTTATAAGAATTTATAAAATTCAATTAATAAAGAAAAAAGAATAAATAATAAATACGGTGTTTTGGCGTTGCCAAAACATTATATAAATTGTTTCGCAAGGCGAAACACCTTTTTTATTCTTTATTATTTATTATCTATTATTTTTTCAGGAGCAACACAATGGCAAGAAAAAGTAAAATACAGTTTATTATAACAGGAGCGCTTATTGCGGCGGCTTATGCAGGACTTACATATCTGAGTAATGTTTTCGGTCTGGCTTACGGACCTATTCAGTTAAGAGTTTCCGAAGTGCTGACAATACTGCCCGTCTTCACTCCTGCCGCAATACCGGGGCTGACAGTCGGGTGTTTTATTGCGAACATAGGTTCATTCAATGCGGTTGACCTGATTTTCGGAACTGCCGCCACTCTTATTGCGGCAATACTGACATATCTATTCAGAAAAATCCGGTTTAAAGGTCTGCCTCTGCTGTCCTTGCTTCCGCCCGTTCTTGTTAATGCAATAATCATAGGCTTTGAAATCGCTTGGTTTTTCCTGCCGGAAGGGTACAGTTTCTGGGGATTTGTGATTTCAGGTTTAGAAGTAGGGCTCGGACAGTTGATAGTTTGTTATGTTTTCGGCATACCTTTCTATCTTGCAGTTAAAAAATACAGAATATTTGAAAGAAAACATAATTCTAAATAAACGGAGTTTTAAATGACACTTATTGAATGTTTCGTAAACTCGCCGCTTGATAATATTGCGACGGCAATTTGCCTTAAACCCAAAAAAATAGTTTTTATCGGCTATGCCGAAAATTCTGACGCTGTTGTTGACAGATACCGCCACCTTTTAGAGCGCAAAGGTGTTCGGGCTCAGATATCTTTCAAAAAAACGGCAATGGGCAGTTTTTTAAGCGCAGAAAAAATCATAAGAGATGTTATTTGCGCTGAAAAAGACTGTGTACTCGATATCACAGGGGGACAGGAAGCCGTTCTTATGGCGGCAGGAGCACTTTATAACGAACTTGAAAATACTCACCCTTTTAAAATTTTAAGATTTGACCCTGATTCTTCACTTATGGTTGATGCTGTGACAGGTCAGAAAAATATCGGCAGCAGAGCATGGCTTTCGGTAAGCGAACTGATATATCTGCACGGCGGTTCTGTAACCTCATCTAATTCGGATACTCTGCCGCCCCAAAGCAAGCGTGACCTTGATATGCTCTGGCAGGTAGTGAGCATAAATCCTGAAAACTGGAACAAAACCATAACCAATTTACACGAATTTCAGAATAAATCGGGGGCTGACGGTAAAACAAACAATTACTGCCTCGATTTTGATGAAATCGAGAAAAAGACGGTTGATTTTGAGGAAAAATCAAAACGTGTCAGACCGCTTTTAAAAAGTCTTGCAGATAAGGGGCTTTTAGTAAATTTCAGCCAAAAGCAAAACGTATTCCGTTACACATATAAAAATTCTTTTATCAAAAACTGCCTCAACAAAGAGGGAAATATGCTGGAACTCAAAACCTATGCCACAGCATTCAATTTGCCCGACCAGAACGGCAACAGATATTTTGACGACTGCAAAATGTCGGTAAGTATTGACTGGGACGGTAAGATTAACGGAACGACAAAGGACACAAACAATGAAATAGACGTTATTGCAATACGTGGATGCAGAGCATTTTTCATTTCCTGCAAAAACGGGGAAATAGGCGATGCCGAAATTTACAAACTCTCCACTGTGGCTTCAAAATTCGGCGGAAAATATTCCCGAAAAATGCTTGTTTCAACCGATTTCAGGCGCGACAGCGAGGATTCAAAACAGTCTTTCAGGCAAAGATGTATTGATATGAACACTAAATTCGGAGAAGATGTTGCAAGATTTAAAGACAGCGACTGGGAAAAATTTTTCAAAGATTGCTGATTTGACAGAGCAGACCGTAGGCGTTGTATCCGTAAGGACACAACGCCAGTTTTATTCGCCTTGTGGCGAGTTCTATTGCTTTGCAGTTATATTCGGCTACCGCCGAGTGATATTTGCTTCGCAAATTTAAGAGTGAATAAAATATCACTGAAACCGTAAGGTTTCAATAACACTATTGCCGATAGGCAATAATATCACTCCGACAATAATCGGAATATCCCTTGAAAATCACTTTCAATTTTATATAATAAAGACAATGAGGTGTTTTTATGTGTTATTTTCTTTATGGAGCAATTAACGACGGAATAAATAAAGACGATTATGAAAAAATAGCAAAAGAAGCTGAATATCATTTTAGTTTAGGTAATATCGATTCCGTAAATGAATGCGTTGAAAATTGCAACAATAGTTATAGAATTACATTTAACCATTGTGATTGCGATACCGCTATAGGACAAAAACATACTAACAAAAAACAATTAGAAGAACTTAGAAATTTACTTTTGAATTTACAAACTGTTCGAGGAATTAAATATGTTTTAATAAGTAAGAATTGGTGGCAAGAAACCAATAGAAAACAAGAAACCGTTCATATTCAAGATATAGATATTCTACATTTTCTTGCAAATATAGAAGATAACTGTTTATATAAAATAGAACTGTATAAAAAATACTATTAAAGGTATAGTTTTTTTATTTGATTACTTAGCAAGGTGAAAAGGGTTTTAGGTTCTCCTAAGAAGCGAAAAATGAGATATACATTTTTCCCGCTTGTTACATTATGAGACAAAATTAAAGGAAGCACGAAAATTTTGTGCTTCCTTTTTACTATCCTTTAGAGTACAACCCGTAAGGTTTGCTCTTTTTATAAAAATTATTATATTTTACATCTTCTTTTTCCTTGACTTTAAATAGTCTGTGTGATAAAATATATTGGATAAAAACAAGGCATAAAACAGAATATTTTTGAAAGGCGGTAAACCAATGAAAGTCACCCTTAAAGGAGTTAATATTTATAAGGAAAAAACATTTCATCAGGGTGATTTGTCTTTTGATTTGAGCCCCAGTATTTCTGTTTCCGATACTGACGGTGCCTTTGTTTCTAAATTTAATAACTGTTTTGTTTTTCCGGCCTTTTGTGATGTTCACGTTCATCTCAGGGAGCCGGGTTTTTCATATAAAGAAACAATTAAAACGGGTACTCTGGCGGCGGCAAGAGGGGGATACACTCACGTTTTTGCAATGCCGAACCTGAACCCTGTGCCTGACAGCAAGGAAAATCTTGATTTGCAAAAACAACTGATAAATGACGGCGCGGTAATAAATGTTTACCCCTATGCCTCGATAACTGTGGGTCAAAAAGGCGAACAACTATCGGATTTTGACCGGCTTTACCGCGATGCAATAGCCTTTTCGGATGACGGCAGAGGAGTGCAGTCAGAAGAACTGATGCGTAAGGCTATGGAGAAAGCCAGAAGTTTAAATAAAATAATCGTTGCCCACTGCGAGGACAACAGCCTTTTGCAGGGCGGTTATATACACGACGGCGAGTATGCAAAACTTCACGGGCATAAAGGCATCTGCTCTGAGAGTGAATGGAAACCGATTGAGAGAGACCTGAAACTTGCAAAGGAAATCGGCTGTAAATACCATGTCTGCCACATTTCCTGCAAAGAAAGCGTGGAACTTATAAGAAAAGCCAAGGCAAGCGGGGTTGATGTTACCTGCGAAACCGCTCCCCACTATCTTGTTATGAACGATATGGACTTGCAGGAACACGGCAGATTTAAAATGAATCCGCCTATCCGTTCTGAGAGTGACAGGCTAGCTTTAATAGAAGGGCTTAAAGACGGAACAATTGATATGATAGCCACCGACCACGCACCTCACTCTGCCGAAGAAAAGGGAAAAGGCCTTGAAAAGAGCCTTATGGGGGTTGTAGGTCTTGAAACCGCCTTTGCGGTGCTTTATACAAAACTTGTTAAAACGGGAATAATAACCCTTGAAAAACTTATCGAAGTGATGGCAATAAACCCGAGAAAAAGGTTTGATATTACCGACAGCGGAGATTTTTGCATCTTCGATTTAGATACAGAGTTTACGGTTGACCCGAGTGATTTTTTATCAATGGGAAAAGCCACTCCTTTTGAGGGAGAGAAACTTTTCGGTGTCTGCAAACTGACCGTTTGCGACGGTAAAACAGTATACACTAAACTTTAATATATTCAGGAGGACCAGAAAATGGCAAAGAGAACAGACTTAAAGAAAATTTTGATTATAGGCTCAGGTCCTATTGTTATAGGTCAGGCGGCCGAGTTCGACTATGCAGGCACACAGGCGTGTCTTGCCCTCAAAGAAGAGGGTTATGAGGTAGTGCTCTGCAACTCCAACCCTGCAACCATTATGACCGACACTACTATTGCGGACAAGGTTTATATGGAGCCGCTCACCCTTGAATATATGGCAAAAATCCTGCGCTATGAAAGACCCGATGCAATAGTTCCTGGCATCGGCGGCCAGACAGGACTTAACCTTGCAATGCAACTCGAAGAAAAAGGCATTCTCAAAGAGTGCGGTGTTGAACTGCTCGGCACAAGCAGTGAGAGTATTGAACGCGCTGAGGACAGAGAACTATTTAAAGAACTCTGCCAGTCTATCGGCGAGCCTACAATTCCTTCTGAAATCACATACAGCATTGAAGAAGCAAAAGAAGCCGCAAGCAGAATAGGTTATCCTGTGGTTCTTCGCCCTGCATTCACCTTAGGCGGTACAGGCGGCGGCTTTGCTTACAGCGAGGAAGAACTCGTTGAGGTGGGTCTCAATGCTTTCAAACTTTCCCCTGTTCATCAGGTGCTTATTGAAAAGAGTGTTAAGGGTTATAAAGAAATCGAGTTCGAGGTTATGCGCGACTCCAATGACCACGCTATAACTATCTGCGGTATGGAAAATATCGACCCTGTCGGCGTTCATACAGGCGACTCGCTGGTTGTTGCTCCTATTATGACCTTAAACGACCACGATTTGAAAATGCTTAATGACAGCGCAATTAAAATCATTAAGGAACTCAAAATCGAGGGCGGTTGTAATGTTCAGTTCGCTCTTAACCCCGATTCAAGCGAATATTACCTTATCGAAGTAAACCCCCGAGTTTCCCGTTCTTCTGCCTTAGCATCAAAGGCAAGCGGATATCCCATTGCCCGTGTTACCGCAAAAATTGCAGTGGGTATGGCTCTTGAAGACATTAAAATTGCAAATACAAATGCGGCATTCGAGCCTAAACTTGACTATGTTATCACAAAACTTCCCCGTTTCCCCTTTGATAAATTCACAACCGCATCCAACATTCTCGGTACACAGATGAAGGCTACCGGTGAGGTTATGGGAATCGGCTCAACTCTTGAAGAAAGTCTTCTCAAAGGCACCCGCTCTCTCGAAATCGGTGTAAACCATCTCTATCACAACAAGTTTGATAATATGAGTGATGATGAGCTGCGCGCATATATCAGCGAGTTCAGGGACGATAATCTCTTCGCTATTGCAGAACTGCTCTACCGCGGTGCCACTGTGGAAGAAATCCACAATATCACAAAAATCACTGCATTTTTCCTTGAAGCAATCAAGAATATTATTGATATGGAAAGAAGCCTTAAAGAAAATCCCTTTAACCTTAATGTTCTCAAAGGCGCAAAGCAGATGGGCTTCTCGGATAAGTATGTTGCAAGAATGTGGGAGTGCGATGAACTTGCAGTTTATAACTTCCGCAAAGAAAACAAACTCACCCCAGTATTCCGTATGGTTGACACCTGCCACACAGGTGCTTATATCCCCTATTTCTATTCATCTTATTCAGGTGAGAATGACTCCATTCTGACCGACAGAAAGAAAATTGTTGTTTTGGGTGCAGGTCCTATCCGTATAGGTCAGGGTGTTGAGTTTGACTATTCAACCGTTCATGCAGTAACAACCATCAAAAATTCAGGCTATGAGGCTATTATTATAAACAACAACCCCGAAACAGTTTCTACAGACTACACCTGTTCGGATAAACTTTATTTCGAGCCGCTTACCCCTGAAGATGTTATGAACATCATTGATTTTGAGAATCCCGAGGGTGTTATCGCATCTCTCGGCGGTCAAACCGCTATTAACCTTGCAGAACCGCTTATGAAGCGCAATGTGAAAATTATAGGCACTGACTGTGATGCTATCGAGAGAGCCGAAAACCGTGACAGTTTTGAAAAGGTTCTTAAAACCCTCAACATTCCTCAGCCTGAGGGTCATGCTGTAACCAATATTGAAGCAGGTGTTAAAGCCGCTGCAGAAATCGGCTATCCCGTTCTCGTTCGTCCCTCGTTCGTTTTAGGCGGACGCGCTATGCAGATAGTTGCCGACGAGGCACAACTGCGCCACTACCTCAAAACCGCCGTTGAAATTGATGAAGACAAGCCTGTTCTTGTTGATAAATATATTTTCGGTAAAGAGGTTGAGGTTGACGCTATCTGTGACGGCAGAGATGTTTTTGTTCCCGGTATTATGGAACTTGTAGAGCGTACAGGTATCCACTCGGGCGACAGTATAAGTGTTTACCCCACATTCAGCATTTCGGATAAGGTAAGAGGAACTATTTTGCAGTATGCAAAAAAACTCGGTCTCGGAATCGGAATTATCGGTCTTTACAATATTCAGTTTATTGTTGATAAAGACGATAATGTGTTTATTATCGAGGTTAACCCCCGTTCTTCACGTACCGTTCCGTTCCTTTCTAAATCTACAGGTTACAGCCTTGCAGATATCGCAACTGAGGTAATTCTTGGAAAATCCCTTAAAGAGCAGGGTATATTCGATATATATCCCGAGGAGAAAAAGCGTCACTATGTAAAAGTGCCGGTATTCTCATTCAATAAAATCCGTGGTCTTGATGCTTACCTCTCACCCGAAATGAAATCCACAGGTGAAGCAATAGGTTATGACGATAAACTCAACCGTGCGCTTTACAAGGCTTTGCAGGCAAGCGGTATGAAACTGCAGAATTACGGAACTATTCTTGCAACTATTGCCGACTGTGACAAGCAGGAAGCCCTGCCCCTTATCCGCCGTTTCTACAACCTCGGATTTAACATTCAGGCAACTGCAGGCACAGCAGAATTCCTCAAGAAAAACGGTATCCGCACTCATGTGCTTAAGAAAATCGGCGAAAGCAGCGATGAAATACCCGAGGCAATCCGTCAGGGACACATTGCTTACATTCTCAACACACGCGATATAAATTCTGCAGACCCTGTGACCGACGGTTTTGAAATCCGCCGCTGTGCAACCGAGAATAATGTTACCCTCTTTACCTCGCTTGATACAGTTAAGGTATTGCTCGATGTTTTAGAGGAAACAACCATTACAATTTCGACTATTGATGCGTAAACTCAAAGAACTGTCAAAGTCCTTTGAGTAATGAAAAGTGAATATTGAATAATGAAGAATTAATGTGTTTTGGCTTTGCCAAAACAAAATTATAATTTGTTTCGCAAAGCGAAACACCGAAATTATTCATCATTCACCATTCATTATTCATTATTTTACATAGGTGATTATTATGATGAAGCAAGGAATTTATAAAATTCTGTATAATTTTGAACTGGCACCCAAAGTTTTCAGAATGGTGCTTGAGGGTGATACCTCGGCTCTGCTTTCTCCGGGTCAGTTTGTTAATATCAAGATTGACGGGCTTTATCTGCGCCGTCCCATTTCGGTCTGCGAATATGACAAGAATACCATTGTTCTGATTTACAAGGTTGTAGGCGAAGGTACCGAAAAAATGAGCCTGATGCAGGCAGGAGAAGAACTCGACCTGCTTGTAGGACTTGGAAACGGCTTTAATGCTGAAATAGATTGCGAAAAGCCTTTGGTTATAGGCGGCGGTGTCGGAATCCCCCCGCTTTACGGGCTCTGCAAAGAACTGATTTCTTTTGGCAAAAAACCTACCGTTATTTTAGGTTTTAACACTAAAGAAGAAATTTTCTATGAAGAAGTTTTCTAGCTTTTAGGTGCTGAT
>JAFVTZ010000126.1 GCA_017502965.1 Clostridia bacterium | reverse complement strand
TTTATTTAACTGCTCATATAGTTAACAGGAGGGATTAACTATGAGCAGAGAGATTAAATATAACTTGAGTGAGAAGTCGGTTATATACGGACTTTCTTTGTTGGTTGGAATAATTTTCAGCATAGCGTCAATGCTCCTTGCGGCAGCACTTTGTCTTGCAACAGATATGTCAGAGGAACTATCCTCGCCAATATCTGCGCTTTGTGTCGGGACAGGTGCGCTCGTGTCGGGCTTTTTATCGTCAAGAAAATTGAAATCGGGCGGACTAATTAACGGAGCAATTTGTGGGCTTGTGCTTTATGCACTTATTTTTTTCTTTTCGTTAATATTCAGCGAGAGCGGTTTTTCGTTTGTATCATTATATCATGCTTTAATTACTATCATTTCTGCTATGATAGGCGGAGTTTTGGGTGTCTTATCGGCTGCGAAGAAAAAAGTTATTTAGTTACCAAGGCATTTAGGAGAGATGATTGGATTGAGAAAATTTGCTGTTTGCTTGATATGTTTTAGTTTAATTATGATATCGGTGTTTACAAATAAGGGAAATGCGGTTGCCGTACAGTCATCTCCAAAAATTAACAAACAAAAGATAATTCTGGATGCCGGCCACGGCGGGTTTGACGGAGGAGCAGAAGCGTCTGACGGTACGAAAGAAAAGGACATAAATCTTTCTATTGCCCTTAAAACAAAGTATTTGCTTGAACAGGGCGGTTTTGAGGTAATAATGACTCGCTTAAGCGACACAGGAATTGAAACCGACAGCAACCAGTCAATTGCAAAGCGAAAGGTTAGCGATATGAAAAAAAGGCTTGAGATTATAAGTTCAAATCCCAAGGCTGTTTTTGTAAGCATTCATCTTAACAAATTTACGACATCAACCGCTGTTGGTGCTAAGGTTTTTTATTCGCCAAACTCTGAATCATCCGAAATCCTTGCAGAATCGTTACAGAGTCGGCTTATTAGCCAGATTCAACCTGATAACACAAGAAGGATTAAACGGGCTGATAAATCAATATATTTAATGAAAAACGCTCAAATTCCGGCTGTAATAGTTGAGTGTGGCTTTTTAAGCAATCCCAGTGAACTTGCTCTGCTGAAAAGAGAAGAGTATCAGAATAAAAAAGCATTTTCCATCTACTGCGGAATATTAGATTATTACAATAGTCAAAAGGCTTGAAAACTGAATATAATAATGTTATTATAAATACAGTTATATTTTTGTGATTAGGAGTAAAATAATGGCTTCTAAATTTAAGACTGTATATATATGCTCTTCCTGCGGTTTTGAAAGCCCTAAATGGGTCGGTAAATGCCCAAAATGTTTGGAATGGAATACTATGGAAGAAGATGTAATAAATGTTGCAAAAACTTCTTCTAACACGCCTTTGCGTAAGGGAAACTCTGTTGCCAGAACAATTAACGAAATAACTGTCGAGAATGAGCACCGTTTTAAAACGAATATTCCTGAACTTGATAGGGTGCTTGGAGGAGGAATCGTTAAGGGCTCTGTGTCGCTAATAAGCGGCGACCCCGGAATAGGTAAATCTACCATATTGCTTCAAATCTGTAAGAACATAAGTAAAGACCTTAAAGTGCTTTATGTATCGGGAGAAGAATCTGCGGTTCAGTTAAAACTTCGTGCTAACAGACTTGGTGTTATTGGAGAAAATATTTTAATAATGGCTGAAACTGATGTTCAGGCCGTATGTGAGTATATTAAATCTTCAAAACCCGACCTTGTTATGATTGATTCAATTCAGACGATGAAGATTGATGAACTTTCTTCTTCCTACGGAAGTATCGTTCAGGTAAGAGAATCGGCAAATATGCTTTTAGGTGTTGGTAAAAGCCTTGATGTCCCGATACTTATTGTCGGTCATGTAAATAAGGGTGGAGAGATTGCGGGACCGAAAGTATTAGAACATATTGTTGACACGGTTCTATATTTTGAGGGCGAACGCAATCAAGCCTATAGAATTTTAAGAGCGGTTAAAAACCGTTTTGGCTCAACAAATGAAATCGGCGTGTTTGAGATGACCGAAAGCGGTCTTGTTGAGGTTGAAAACCCTTCTGCGATGCTTCTGTCGGGAAGAATAAATAATGTATCAGGCTCGGCAATAACCTGCGTTATCGAGGGTACAAGACCAATTCTTGCCGAAGTTCAAGCGCTTGTAACTGCTACGGGCTTTGGAAACCCCAGAAGAATGTCTACAGGTTTTGATTACAATAGATTTAATCTTATACTTGCTGTACTTGAAAAGCGCGAGGGACTGTATTTTTCAAGCCTTGACGCCTATCTTAATATTGTCGGCGGTCTGAAACTTGAAGAACCGGCAGTTGACCTTGCGGTAGCAATGGCATTAGTTTCGGGGGTTAGAGATTTTCCAATACCCGACGAAATGGTCATATTAGGCGAGGTTGGTCTTTCGGGCGAAGTAAGGACCGTTCCGAGAATTTTAGAGCGAGTTAAAGAGTCTAAGCGCCTAGGCTTTACAAGTTGCGTTGTTCCAAAGTCTTGCCTTAAGCATCTTTCTTCTGTCAAAGGCGATATTGAACTGATTGGAGTATCAACATTATCACAGGATATTTCATTATTAAAATAGAAAAACCGAACTAACATTAGTTAGTTCGGTTTTTTGTTTTAGTTATGGATTTTTTTAATTTCAACAATCTTTAGT
>JAFVTZ010000125.1 GCA_017502965.1 Clostridia bacterium | reverse complement strand
CTTTACCCAGTATGGGGCCTCAACTTCTTTTCGGTGCAGTAATGCAGATATCTGCTTCATGTTCTGCGGGTGCTGTCTGCGAAACATTGGCAGGTTTTCCGAGTACCGACTATGCAGCGCATACGGTTGTCACGCATATAAAAGACTACGGAACACTCCGATATGAAATGGGTTATGCCTGCGCTATTGCAACAATACTCACTCTCTCAATGGTATTCACAAACCATATTATAAGAAAAATCCTCAAAAAGCATACTGTATGATAAGGCGGTGTTAAGATATGGATAAAATTAAAAAGAAATACCGCTTTTCGCTGATGCAGAATAATATAAACGGCTCTGCAGGCGGCACAGTTTTTATTGTTTTCATACTTGTCGCCTTTGGTTCTTTTATGATTTTGCCATTTGTTTATTCTATTTTGCAGTCCTTAAAGCCTGCTGAGGAACTTTTCAGATTCCCGCCGAGATTTTTTGTTGTGAACCCAACACTCAAAAGTTTTACTCAACTTTTCACAATTGCAAACACCTCTTGGGTACCTTTTGCAAGATATCTCTTAAACAGTGTGTTTATTACTGTTGCAGGAACTCTCGGTCAGGTTATACTGGCATCAATGGCGGCTTTTCCGCTTTCAAAATTCAAATTTCCCGGTTCAAAACTGATTTTTAATATTGTGGTATGGTCGCTTTTGTTTACGGGCGGCGTTACTGCAATTCCTACATATATTGTTATGGCAAAACTAGGGTTCATAAACACCCATTGGTCGCTGATACTGCCTACAGTTGGCAGCAGTATGGGACTTTTCCTTATGAAACAGTTTATGGAGCAACTGCCGATGAGCCTTGTTGAGTCGGCACGAATTGACGGCGCAGGGCAGATGACTATATGGTACAAAATTGCAATGCCCAATGTTAAACCTGCATGGCTTACTCTCACAATTTTTGCCTTTCAGGGTCTTTGGAACAATGCGGGCGGAAATTATATTTATAAAGAAGAACTTAAAACCCTTCCTGCAGCACTTTCCCAAATGACAAGTTCGGGTATGTCGCGTATGGGTGCGGCAGCGGCGGCGTCTGTGCTACTTATGATTCCGCCTATTATAACCTTTTTGGTTACTCAAAGCAGTGTTATTACCACAATGGCACATTCAGGTATAAAGGATTAGTATGATGAAGAAAAAATCTTTCTTAAAGAGTTTAATTTGTTTCATTTTAATAATATGCTCGCTTTATTTGCCTGTAAGTGCAGAAGGGTATAACAGTTACACCTATAACATTTCGGGTGATGCGGTTGCTTCACCTGATGCTTACTATGTTGAAAAGGTGCTTACAGGTGTCGAGGCAGGTGCAGGCATATATTCTTCGCCGTCTGATTTTTGTCTTGATGAGCAAGGGAATATGTATATTGCCGATTCGGGAAATAACCGTATAGTCTGTCTTGACAGTTCGGGTATGTTCGTAAAAGAATACAGCGAGTTTATTCTGTCAGGCTCGGTTACAACCCTTTCAAATCCTACGGGTATATTCGTGGGTTACGGAAAAATGTATATCTCAGATACTGCAAATGCCCGTATTATAGTCAGCGATTTAGCAGGGAATGTGATAAGGGTGCTTTCTAAACCTACAGAGAGCCTTTATCCGCAGAATATGGCATTTTCTCCCGGAAGAATTGTTGTTGATTCAAGGGAAAAGGTTTATGTTTTGTGTGACGGTGTTTATTACGGCGCTGTAACTTATGACAGCGAGGGAAAATTCAAAGGTTTTTTCGGCTGTAACGAAATTCCCGTAACACTTTCGCTTATTGCTGATTACGCCTGGAGAAAGATTCTTAACTATAATCAGCGAAGCCAACTTGACCGCTATCTGCCTATTTCATACAGCAGTATAGATATTGATGCCGATAACTTCATTTATGTCTGTACAGCAAGCGGAGATAAGGGCGCAACAGCGGGAAAACTCAACCAAAAAGGCAGTAATATTTTAAGTGAAGCCACCTTTTACGAAACAGGACTGCTGACAAAAAACAGTTATTCCGATGTTGCAAGTGACAGCAGAGGTTTTATCAACTGTCTTGACAGAGCAAACAGGCGTGTGCTTCAGTATGATGCCGAAGGAAACCTGCTTTTTGCTTTCGGTCTGCAGGGAAGCCGTAAAGGCGGATTCATAGAGCCCTGCGCAGTAGCAACTTTTGGCGAAACTGTTTATGTTCTTGATAAAACAAAATGTTCAGTTACAAAGTTTGTGCCGACAGAGTTTGGCTCGGCTGTCCGCACAGCAACAGATTATTATATTCAGGGTCAGTTTGAACTGGCTATTGAGCCCTGGAAACAGGTTATGGAAATAAATTCGGGTTATGAAAATGCATACCTCGGAATAGGAAAAAGCCTTTATTTTTCAGGTGACTATGAAACTGCCGCAGAGTATTTTGAAATTGCGGATAATAAAGAATGGAACTCAAAAGCATTCAAAGAAATCCGTTCTGTGTGGCTTCATAAATACTTTGTATATTTTCTCGTAGGTTTCTTTGTTTTGGTTGCAGGTTTGTTGGTGCTGAATTCCGGACGCTGTCCTATAAACGGAAAATGGAACGATTTTAAGGATAAATTCAGATACCACAGCAAGGAAAACGAAAAATTCCGCTTTGCTTTACATACTGTTTTCCATCCTGTAGACGGTTATATAGAACTCAGGGAAAAGCGCAGAAGTTCGGTTTTAACCGCGTCGGTAATTTTTGTTCTTACAGCGCTTGGAATGATGATAGACGTTCAGTACAGCGGATTCAGATTCAACACTTTTGATTCAAGAGCGGGAAATCTGATTTCTATAGGAATAGGAACTCTGCTTATAGTTGTTATGTTTGTTGTTGCAAACTGGGCTTTGTGTGTTCTGTTTGACAGCGAGGCAAGACTTAAAGATATTTACTGCTGTACCGCATATTCACTTATTCCTTTTACAGCATCCCTTTATATTTCAACTGTTTTAAGTTATGTTCTTTGCACAGACGAAGCAATGATAATGTCTCTAATAAGCGGAATATGTATGTTCTGGTCGGTATTACTTATGTTCTTCTCATTTAAAGAAATTCATCAGTATACTATCAGCAAAACAATTATTTCTTTGCTTTGCACATTGATTGCTCTTGTTCTGGTAGCATTCCTGCTGTTTATGATGTTCAGTCTTATGCAACAGATGATATCTTTTGTTAAAATGGCGGTTTCGGAACTTTCATACCGATTCAGTTAGTGAGGTGTAAATAATGAGAAGGCTTACAGCCGTTCTTTTGATATTGATATTGCTGTTTTCGCTGTCAGCCTGTACCTCAGGCAAAACGGCGGTGACACTAATATATGACGGTGTTGCT
>JAFVTZ010000124.1 GCA_017502965.1 Clostridia bacterium | reverse complement strand
CCGATTTTCTTTCCGCAGTTATAGAATACTCTGCCAATTTTTCTGCTATATCAGAAGCATTGAGCGGATTTTCTTCATCGCTGTAGCGTTTTAAAATATCAAGAATATAAAGAATTTTTTGATACCGCTGATTATACAAATAAACTTTTCGGTATGTATTCGGGTGAGATATGCGAGGTTGAACTTTGTTGCGATAAATCGTTGTCGGAGCAGGTTTTCGACCGCTTTTCAGATAAAATATTTATCAAAAAAGTAACCGAGGATACTTTTAATTTCACAGTAAAAGCGGCTGTTTCAGATGCACTTGTCACCTGGATTATGAATTACGGAAATAAAATTAAAGCAGTAAAACCCGAAGTATTAAAAGATATGGTGAAACAAAGGGCAAAAGATATTTTAGAAAGTTACGAATAACGGTGTATATTTATGAGAATGAGAAAAAAGAAAAATCTTGAGGAGAGACTGTTTGCACAGTCAGATATTCTGTTTATATGCGATATTGAGGACTTAAATTTTGAAACGGCAGTAAGTAAGAAAGAATATCTCGAACTTGACAGTTGGTTTGAAAAAGAGCAACCCTTATATCTTGAAATAGGTTGCGGAAAAGGAAAGTTTGCCTGCGAATTTGCCGCAAAAAATCCCGACATAAATGTTCTGGCTGTGGAAAAAACCGCAAATGTGATAGTGAGTGCCTGCGAAAAGGCGCAGGAAATGGGGCTTAAAAATCTTAAATTCATAAAAGGTGGAGCGGAATATCTTCCGAAATACTTAAAAGAACACAGTGTTGACAGAATTTTTCTCAACTTTTCCTGCCCATTTCCGAAAGCCGCTTATGCTACACACAGACTGACTCATAATCGCTTTTTAAAGATATATAAACAGTTACTTAAAAAAGGTGCTGAAATTCATCAGAAAACCGATAATATGCACTTTTTTGAATTTTCTCTCGAAAGTTTTAGCGGGGCGGGATTTTCGCTCAAAAATGTTTCTCTCGATTTGCACAACAGCGGTTATGAAGGCAATATAGAGACCGAATATGAGCACAGATTTGCTTCTATGGGAATGCCGATTTATAGATTAGAGGCTTTTTTGGAGGAAAATGATGATTGATTTTGAAATAGAAAAAATCAAAGAACTTTGCGCCGGTTTCGGGGTAGAGATAGATGATGAAAAGAAAGAAAAATTAAATCTTTACGGAAATCTGCTTTTAGAATGGAACGAGAAAATAAATCTCACCGCTATAACCGAGCCCGAAGCAGTGCTTTATAAACACTTTTACGATTGCATACTGTTTTTAAAGCATAATCCGATAGAAAAAGGCGCTTCTCTCATAGATGTCGGAACAGGGGCAGGCTTTCCGGGAATGGTGCTTAAAATAGTCCGCCCCGATATTGAGGTTGTTTTGCTTGACAGCCTTAATAAACGCCTTGTTTTTCTGAATGAGGTTATAAATGCTTTGGGGCTTACGGGTATAAAAACCGTGCATCTCAGAGCCGAAGAAGCGGGTAAAAACAAACTTTACAGAGAAAAGTTTGATGTTGCAACTGCACGGGCAGTTGCGGCTTTGCCTGTGCTTTTGGAATACTGTCTGCCACTGGTTAAAAAAGGCGGTAAATTTGTTGCTATGAAAGGTCCTTCCGCTGAGGAAGAAGCCGCAAATTGCCTGAATGCGCAGAAAATACTCGGTGCAGAAAAACCAAATATTATATGCGAAACTTTAACAGGAAATGAGCAAAGAACCTTTGTTACATTCAAAAAAATATCGCAAACTCCGCCAAAATATCCCCGAAAACCTTCCGATATATCAAAACAGCCGCTTTAATGCGGCTGTTTTTGTTGTTTTGCGGCGAATCTGCCCGACCGATTTTTCTTTACATTAAAGCCCCCTTTTTGTGATAATACAAATATTAAAGGGGGAATAGTTATACATACTATATCAAAAAGTAAACTGCTTATGCTCAAACCTTCTCAGATAAGAATACCCCGTAAAAGGCAGGTTGATACTGAGAGTGACGAAACAATGCAGTTTTTAACCGCAAGTATTGCATCAAACGGAGTGATAGAGCCCGTAACCGTCCGCAAAAGGGAAGACGGCGAGTATGAACTCATAAATGGCCTCAGACGCCTATGCGGAGCAAAAAAGGCAGGACTCAGGCGAATTCCCTGCGTAGTGCATAAAGCGGATAATTACACAGCTGAACTTTACTCTGTTATCGAAAATCTGCAAAGAAAAGCACCCTCTTTTTTTGAAGAGGCGGCGGTTATAAAAAGAATTACCGAAGATTACGGGGTTAGCGAAAAGGAACTTGCTGTAAGGCTTGGAATTCCGCACCATATATTGCTTGGAAAATTAAGTCTATTGAAACTTTCAGAGCGCCACCGAAAAAGAATAGAAGCGGCAGGAATAACCGAGGCGCAGGCAAGGTCGATGCTCCACCTTAATGAGTATATGCGGGAAATGGCACTTGAAAAAATTATAACAGAGGGTCTTAACGAAAAACAGACCGAGCGGCTTTGTGCTGATATATATTCGGGAAAATACGAAAAAAAGCCCGAGCCTGAGAAACCTAAAATGAAATATGCTATAGGTGATATCCGCCTTTTTTCAAACAGTCTTTCAAAGATGATGACAACTTTGCAGAATGCAGGTATAGATGCCGCTTTCAGAAAATATGAAAACAACAAATATGTTGAGTTCAGGGTTAAAATCAGAAAAGAGTTGCCCGAAGAGGAAAGTGCCACTCAACTTAAAATTTGCTAAATGCTGTCCTGTAAAGCATCGTATTCTCTTGCTATCTGGTACCATGTAACAGGTCCTACAGCCCCCGAAACGGTTATTCCGAATAATCGCTGAAATTCCGAAACGGCATTTTCGGTCTGCTCGCCGTAATATCCTGTAACGGGGATTACGGGGATTTCGTTTATGTTTTCGGCTATTCTTGAAAGATAGGTCTGAAGTGCAGTCACATTGTCTCCCCGCATTCCGATACTCAAAAAATATCCCGGATAAAGTTTTGCGTTTTCTCCCTCATAGCCTGCAGGCAGGGAACTCACAGTTTCGGTATATATACGGTTTATTGTGTTCCAGGTTTCGGTGTTTACTATTCCTGTAACGGGAAGTCCGTAAAACTCCTGAAAACGTTCTACCGCCGCAACGGTTGCACCGTCAAAGTTTCCGTTTAGGGGAACTGGCTGTAAAGCCCCGTTAAAATAGGCGATAATGCTGAGATAATACTGAATTGTTCTGACAGGAATTCCGCTCATTCCGACAGACAGTTGGTCGCTGAAAGGAACGCTTACTTCTTCGAGGGTTACTCCTTCAGCCGCAAGTTCTGAAAGCCTTTTAACTCCTGTGTAGTACTGTTTAATTTTATACCATGTCGATTTATCAACCTCACCGCTTTGGGAAAGATTGAATACTTCCTGAAATTTTCTGACGGACGCCTCAGTATCCAACCCGAAAATACCGTTAGTCTCGGCAATTTTCGGTATTGCGGGATAATTTTGTGCAATACGGTTTAGTTGTACCTGCAAAATCCTCACATTATTGCCCGAATCTCCCACTCTCAGCGGCACTCCTGGGTAGGATTCTCCGATATCGCCCACAGGCGCATTTTCAACTATTCCGATATCTGTGCCGTAATAGTTCTGGAGTATTCTGTAGGGAGTGAAACCCTGTTCGGCAAGAGATACTGTTCCCCATTGGGAAAGCCCTTCGCAGGTGGATGTTGTTCCGTTGCAGAATGCTGTGAAAAGGGGTTGAACACTTCCTTGTCTTACAACATAATCGTTGAAAATCTCGTCTACTATGTATCCTATATTTTCGTAAATCTCACGGTCCCGTACATAAGCCTGATCAAACTGTGTGGAGTTTGTGATGTCAAAATTATAACCCCTTGACGGATACCATTCGGTATAAATTCGGTTAAGGGCAAAAGAAATTATGGCGTAGATATTGGCTCTCAGTGCTTCTTCGGGCCAGGTGGGGTATATTTCGCTTGAGGCTACATTTTTTACATAGTCGCTGAAAGGAACTGTAACATTCTCGGCGGCAGAATTGGGCGGTCCTAAATGTACGGTTATATTTTCGGGAATTGTCGGAAGTAAAACTTCAGGCATATAATTTCACCTCACAGTGTATATTGCTGTAACTCATTAAATATGAAGGGCCCTTTGTCTACACCTGCGGTTTCGAGTAGCATCATATCTGAGCCTTGCACTGAGTTTACACCGCTGAATACGGGAATGTTCAGATGAATGTTGTCAACATAACCGTCTGCCTGAACAAGCATTCCGTAAAGGGAATAAGGCAGTTGCAGATTTGAAGATTCGAGTGACAGATTTTTTTGCGGAGTAGGTAATATGAAATTCTTTGTTTTTCCGCTTTGGTCAGTAAGCGCTGTGTCAACTACCTGCATATTGTCAATATCACCCTCAAAAATGGTTACTTTTGCGTTTGGTATGGGGTATAACTGCCTTATAGCGGTAACATTTGCCGAAATAGAGCCCTGACCGTCAGGTAAACTCTGTTTTGGGGGAGCGGCAGGTTTTGAAACAGATGGCTCTGTCATAGTCGGTTTTACCGCTTTTGACATACGCTGAAAATTTCGCATTTCCTGTTTATACTTTTCAATAAGATTACTGTCCATATATTTCACCTCTGTATATTTTATGTAAAGTGAAGTTTTGTGTGAAAAAACTTGAAATATATCTATACTTGTTTTATAATGACTATAGAATGTCGAAACGCTAAAAAGTGTTTCGACAAGCCGATTTTATCGGCTTTGGCAAAATTGAATTTGCAGAAATTTAATTTTGCCTATATTCATTGCAATGGACATAGACAAATTTTCTTTGAAAATTTGTGACCAAATCAAAGATTTGGCGTCGAAATAGTGTAGATTTACACTATTTCGCCTTTCTATAACCATTATAATGTTCTCGAAATTAGATTTTCGGAGTTGATAATATGGTAGTTTTGGATAACGGCAAAATTCGTATTGAAATAGCAGAACTCGGCGCGGAAATCAGACGCGTCACGGTTGACGGTGAAGAACGCTTCTGGAATGGTGACGAAAAATACTGGACAGGCGTTGCTCCTGTGCTTTTCCCGATTTGCGGCGGTCTTAAAGATAAAAAGTATACAGTAAACGGCAAAGAATATTTCCTCGAAAATCACGGTTTTGCAAGAAAGATGATTTTTGAAAAAGAGAGTGCTGACGAAAACACCGCTGTTTTCTTGCTCCGTGACACAGAGGAAACCTTAAAGGTTTACCCTTGGCATTTTGAACTGAGGGTTAAATACACACTTGATGAAAAAAATATCAGAGTTGAGTATGATGTTAAGAATCTGTCTGATAGCACAATGTATGCGGCTGTCGGTTCACATGAGGCATATCTTTGCCCCGAGGGTATAGAGGATTACGATATTATTTTCAGCGAAAACGAAACTCTTAATTCCGGTGTTTTAGACGGTTGTCTTCTCACACGCGATACTGTGACTTATCTTTCAAACTCAAAGGTACTCCCGATTTACAGCAAGTATTTCGATGTTGATACTCTTGTGTTTACTGATATTAAATCCCGTTTTGTAACCCTTAAAAACCGCAAAACCGAAAAAAAGGTTTCGGTAGAGTTT
>JAFVTZ010000123.1 GCA_017502965.1 Clostridia bacterium | reverse complement strand
ATCTCGGCAAACATTTCTTTAAGCATTTCCCCTCTTTTGTCAAGTTCTGACGGACGGGTGTTATTAAACTCATAAAGTTTCTCAAGGCAAGCGAGTTGCTCTTTCATTATTTCTTCATCACCGGGAAGATACAAATCTCCCGAATGTAATTTATCATATTCTCTCATAACTATTCCCCCTGCTGTTCTGCGTAAATTATACATCAATTCTATAAAAAGTGCAACAAAAAGCCTTTTGTTGATTTTTTTGAAATTTAATGTTATAATTCAAAAAGCGAAAAAATACAGTGAGGGCTTTATGGAAAGAATAGAAAGTTTTAAAATAGACCATTTGAAATTGGAATCAGGGTTATATGTTTCGAGAAGAGACAGCAAAAACGGCTGTGATGTGACTACATTTGATATGCGAATCACCGCTCCCAACCGCGAGCCTGTTATAGATACTCCCGCACTCCACACTATTGAACACCTTGCGGCAACCTATCTTCGCAACAGCATAAGAAAAGAAGATATTGTTTATTTCGGGCCTATGGGTTGCAGAACGGGATGTTATCTTGTTATGTTCGGAAGTCTCAATCCTGAAGATATTTATGACCTTGTTATAGATATGTGCGATTTTATTATCGGTTTTACGGGAGAAATCCCCGGCGCTAAAGCCGAGGAATGCGGAAATTATCTTGAACAGAATCTTGAAATGGCAAAGTTTTATATCAAAAAATATAAAACTGCGCTGACAGAGCACAAACGGTTTACATACGAATAACAAAACGCCTTGCAAGTCAACTTGCAAGGCGTTGAATTTTATCTTAACATCGGGGGGATATATGCGGGATATTCTCTTATCTTATCGGAAACAACCTTAATCATAACTTCCTGTCCGGGAGCAAGCCAATACTGGCAACGCTGAGTGCCGTCAGGGAGTTTTGTATATCCGTCACGGATATAGGTGCCTCCAAGCACAGCCTCACCGTTTTCAAAGTGATAAAGGTCAACATCAGCATCAAAGTAAACAAATACTTTACTGCTGCCTTCAGGGTCAACAGAGTTATTAACAAGCATAACATACTTGTCCCCTGCCTCATCAACGAAATAACCGATAACAAAGGGATGATGCATAATATCAGGCTCAATAGTTCTGATCATAGGGGTAGGCTTGAAGTTCGGGTCAGAACCGTAAGCGCGGCCGTAGAACTCGGTGCGGTAACAAACGATATTATTAAACAAATCACCGTAAGTCTTATGCAGTTCTTTATGGATAAGACGGATATCATACCAACCCTGTGTTTTCTCCCAGAGTTCGTTAATAGGAGCAAAGCGGTAATTAATAAGGTGTGCGCCCTGATAGAGATAATACCAGCCCATACCCGAAATTCCGCAAGCAAGAGATGTCATAACCTGCCAACGCAGTTCGTCATAATTCGGACGGCGGTATCTGAAATGACCTGTAGCCAAAGGAATATTCCAGAACGGCACTTTGTTTCTGAGTGAACACTCTCTGTAATATCTGAGGCAGTTGAAATGGTTTGACCAGCCCTGATCACCCGGTTTCATCGGGTGATAGAGGTCATAACTGATAAGGTCTGCATTACCCTTCTGAACAAAATCGTCAAGCGAAGCAGAGAAACAGTCAAACCCTTGCGCTTCCCAGCAGATACTGAATTCATGCGGTTCCCAATAAGGAAGCAAGTTGAAATACGGAATCCATGTGGGAGCCAGTTCCTTTTGCATATTAAGCATAAGGTTTGCAACTTCATGACGCTCGGGAGAATTAGGCTCATCGAGAGCATACATTCCGAATACGGCAGGATAATCCTTGAATTCAGAATAAACCTTTTTAATAAGTTCAGGGTATTCTTTTCTTGTTTTCTCAAGATTTGCCCATCTGTCAAACTTAGGAACCAAAATAACTTTAATTCCGAGTTCCGCTGCTCTCGGCAAAAATCCCTTGATTACATTTACTGAAAATTCATCCCAGGCATCAAAAGATGGGGTCTGAGCCATAGTGAAACCGCCGTCTGCCCAAAGGTCAACACATTCGGGACCTAAATGTTCAGCATCTCTCGGGAGTTTTAACTGACCTGCAGTCCAGAAATGGATAGGAAAACCGTTTATTCCCAAAGCCTTCTTTTTGTCATTGATTTTTTTGACATCGCCTAAATCTAAAATAAAATCGTTTTGAAACATAAGAGCACCACTCTTTTCAAATAAATATAGGTAGCGGGCGGATGATATCCGCCCCTACATTTTTAATTTTTAATTGTTTATAAATGCATCTGCAAGAACTTTCTTAAGTCTTACAATATCTCTTACATCTACATAAGTATCGCCGTTGATATCAATATCTTCACCGTTTTCAGCATCCATAAGCCCTTTGCGCAAGGTTACAAGGTCTGCATTTTCATAATCTTCAAGATAGGTAATATTATTGAAGAGATATTCGTCACCTGCACGTGCTTCCATCATACGAAGCATAAGATATGCATTATTGTTCTGAGTTTCACTAATCATTGTGGTGTCATCAGCAAACTCACCGTTACCCCAATCAGAACAGAATGAAGTGAAAGGAATAACAACCGTACCCTTGAATCCGGCAGGAAGTTCCAATGTT
>JAFVTZ010000122.1 GCA_017502965.1 Clostridia bacterium | reverse complement strand
GATATTTTGTTTTCGGGGGTTCACATCCATTGGAAAGGTCGAAAAAGGCTATTTTCATCTATGAAATCAACCTTTAAATTTTGAGGGTAATTTTGCTCGAAAACCCTGATAAACAGGGCATAAAAAAAGGGTGCATCTTTTTGATGCACCCTTTCTGGCCCGCCTGAAGGGATTCGAACCCCCGATCTTCAGAATCGGAATCTGCTGCGTTATCCAGCTGCGCCACAGGCGGAAATATATTTGAAGTAAAAAGTAAGAGTGAATAGTGAAGAAGTGTATCGCTATGCGAATGCTCTACTTATTCACTATCACTTATCTCTTACCTTATAATGGTCATAAATAATATTGGGCAAAAGCCCAATATTATTTTTCGTATCCTTTGGGGTTGCCGCTTTGCCAGCGCCAAGTGTCTTCGCACATTTCTTTAATGCCGTATTTTGCCTGCCAGCCGAGAATATTCTTGGCTTTTTCTGCATTGGCATAAACCTCGTCAGGGTCTCCGGGACGGCGCGGATCGATCACATAGGGAACATCAATTCCGCTCGCCTCTACAAATGCATCGCGAAGCTGTAAAACGCTGGTGCCGTTTCCTGTGCCGAGATTAAAAGGCTCACAGCCTGTGTTTTCGAGTGCCCAGTCAATAGCCTTAACATGACCCTGAGCCAAATCTACCACATGAATATAATCTCTGACGCCTGTTCCGTCAACAGTATTGTAATCGTTTCCGAAAACGTGGAGTTTTTCAAGTTTTCCGACAGCAACCTGACTGATATAAGGCATAAGGTTATTGGGGATGCCCTTGGGGTCTTCGCCTATGAGACCGCTCTTGTGAGCACCGATGGGGTTAAAGTAGCGGAGCAGGGCAATGCACCAGTCTTTATCGGCAACATAGAGGTCGCGGAGAATTTCTTCTATAAAATACTTTGTTCTGCCGTAGGGGTTGATAGCGCCGAGAGGCATACCTTCAACGAGGGGCATTTCTGTAGCAACACCGTAAACAGTAGCAGAAGAGGAGAAAACAATCTTTTTAACACCGAACTCATTCATAGTCTCAATCAGGGCGATGGTGCTGATGAGGTTGTTGTTATAATACATCATAGGTTCTCGTACTGATTCACCAACGGCCTTAAGACCTGCAAAATGAATAACTGCCTCAATCTTATTCTCGGTGAAAATCTTTTTGAGAGCCTCTCTGTCGCGAACATCCTCTTTATAGAATTTTACAGGTTTTCCTGTGATTTTTTCAACCCTTTTCAAAGATTCGTCACTGCTGTTATCAAGATTATCGATAACAATTACATCATAACCTGCATTCTGCATTTCTATGCAGGTATGGCTTCCGATATATCCGGCACCGCCGGTTACAAGAATAGACATATATGTATACCTCCAAGTATTTTTTTACCAAATGCAATTTTATAACATATTATGTTTTTTGTCAAGGAAAGTAGCACTAAAACAAAAATAAAATTATATAATTTATCGTGTTTTAAAAAAATAAAGCAAGGATTTGAGAAAACCCTTGCTTTGGTTTTTGTTTATTTTGTACCGAATATACGGTCACCCGCGTCTCCAAGGCCGGGTACTATATAGCAGTGGTCGTTAAGACAGTCGTCAAGACCTGCGCAATAAACAGGAACATCGGGATGAGCCTTTGTGAATGCTTCGATTCCCTCGGGAGCGGCTATAATGCACATAAATTTAATTCTCTTGGGAGAAAACTCTTTAATGCGTGCTACCGCGTCAATAGCGCTGCCGCCTGTTGCAAGCATCGGGTCAAGCACGAAAACATCGCGCTCATTAAGGTCCGCAGGCAGTTTGCAGTAATAATCAACAGGAGTGTGGGTTTCGGGGTCGCGGTACATACCTATATGACCTACTTTTGCGGCAGGAATAAGGCTGAGTACACCGTCAACCATGCCGAGACCTGCTCTGAGAATGGGCACAAATGCCATTTTTCTGCCCGCTAAAACCTTTGTTTTAGCAACGGTTATGGGAGTTTTGGTTTCAACTTCCATAAGGGGCAGATCTCTTGTTGATTCATAGCACATAAGCATTGCAATTTCACTTACGAGTTCTCTGAACTGCTTTGAGCCTGTTTTTTCGTTTCTGAGAATAGTGAGTTTGTGCTGAATCAGGGGATGATCCATAATAAATACATTGTCATTCATTTTAATTCTCCTTTATGAATTTTCTATATCCGAAATTTTATTGATTCTGTTCTGATGTCTGCCGCCCTCAAATTCTGTGGAGACAAATATTTCTGCAAGTTCGAGTGCTGTGCCTACACCGATAACTCTGCCGCCGAGGCAAAGTATATTTGAATTATTGTGCAGACGGGTGAATTTTGCAGAAAAATGCTCACTGCAAGCCGCAGCGCGTATGCCTTTTATCTTGTTTGCGGCAATAGACATTCCGATACCTGTTCCGCAAACTAAAATTCCGCGCTCACATTCATTTTTTGTTATGCTGTCGCATACCTTTACGGCAATATCGGGATAATCAACCGATACTTGCTCGTAAATTCCGAAATCCTGCACCTCATAACCCAATCCCTCAAGATGTGCTTTGATTGCGTTTTTGTGTTCCAAACCGCCGTGGTCGCATCCGATTGCAATTTTCATTTGTTTTGCTCCTTTGCTTTTAATTCTCTTTCTGCCTGAGGCAATCTTAAATAGACAGGTAATAATTCATTCGGAGAAACCGTTTCGCCTTTTTCAAAAAGACTTTCTGCTGTGAATGCTACTCCGACTGCATTTTGAAAACGTCTTTTAGTATCCGCCGTCTTAACATTTTCTATATTTTCGGCAAAGGGATAGAAAATATCTGTCCCATCTCCGACAATAATTATTCTTTTACCGCTTTTTTGCGAAATTTCTTTGAGTTCTGTGGCTAATTGGTCGCACATAAGAGCCCTGTCTTCGCAAAGACGGTTTATATTATTATTTTCGATTTCAAACAGCGCATTATAAACCTGATTGCAACGCGCGTCCATAACTGCGCATACTATACAGTTTGTATCGCGGAAATTTTCTGCCATAGCCTCAAGGGTTGAAACTCCCACGCAAGGTTTTTTCTTTGCCGCTGCAAGACCTTTTATTGCGCTGATGCCTATTCTTATTCCTGTGAAAGAGCCGGGGCCTGCGCTTACAGCAAATCCATCTATTTCACAAATATCCGTCATAGAGGATTTCAGCAGGCTTTCAACCATCGGCATAAGGGTTTGTGAATGGGTGAGTTTTACATTTACAAATGATGAGCCGATTATACGCCCGTCTTCGGTAATTGCGGCAGAACAGGGTACAGCCGAACATTCAATGCTGAGTATTTTCATCTTCAAACTTCCTTTTTGCCGTAAACGGTAATTTTTCTTGTTGTTTCGTCCATTGTTTCAATTTCTACATATATTGTATCTTCGGGCAGGGCGTTTTCAATATTCTCACTCCACTCTGCGGCTATGACACCGCCTTGCTCAATGTAATCAAAAAATCCCGAAGAATATAGCTCGTCCCAAGAAGATATGCGGTACATATCAAAATGATAGAGAGGAAGCCTTCCACCTATATATTCGTTTATAAGCGCAAAGGTAGGTGAGGTGACTTCTCCCTTAAATCCGAGACCTTTTGCCAGCCCTCTTGTAAAACAGGTTTTGCCCATACCGAGTCCGCCTCGGAATGCGATTACACAACCCTCTTTAAGACCTGATGCTAATTTTTCTGCAAACTCCTCAGTTTTAGCAGGGGAGTCTGATATAAAAATTTCCATAAAAATCACTCTGCCTACAAATTTACATATATTGTAACACATTTTTTAACAATATGAAAGACCCTCTTGAATATTTATTTAAAATAAAATATAATAGTGAGGAAAGGCGGTGGTATTATGAGGCGCGTAATGGCAAAAATAGCAGACTTTTTCAGAGAATCGGATAAAATATTGCTCCTGATTTGCTTTTTTGCTACAACTTTTGGCTGTATGGCGGTTTTTTCTTCAACTTATTATAAAGAGACTTACCGTCCTGTAATGGTGCAGTCGCTTTGTATGGTACTGGGTATTGCTGCCGCTATTGTGATATCGACTCTTGATTATGAGAAAATTTTATCGCGCTGGCATTTAGTGGGGCTTTTGGGACTTGTACCAACAATTCTTACTTTTTTCATAGGTGTTGCCCCTGAGGGTACTGACGATAAGGCCTGGCTTGACCTCGGTTTTACAACTTTTCAGCCGTCGGAACTTTTAAAAATATGTTTTATTATAACATTCAGCGTTCATATGCGCAGAATAAAACCTAATATAAATAAACTGAAATATCTTATTCCTCTGGCAGCTCATGGGGCTTTGCCTGTTGTGATGATTTTAGTTCAGGGTGACTACGGTACTGCTCTTGTTTTTGCTGTAATGGTTTTATTTATGATGTGGGCAGGCGGAGTTTCATGGAAATACTTTTTGCTTGCTTTCAGCGGTGTTGCGGCGGTATCCCCGATAGCATATTTCTTTCTGCTCAACGAAGAACACCGCAAAAGAATTATGACTATGTTCAGTGCGGAAAAAGATATTCAGGGTATAGATTTCCAACAGTGGAGAGGTTGCGTGGCTCTCGCTAACGGCGGTTTTGCGGGGCAGGGATTTTTGCAGGGTGATCTCACTCAGGCAGGTGCTGTGCCTGAAGGACATAACGATTTTATCTTTGTGAGTATCGGTGAAGAGTTCGGACTTTTGGGATGTCTTGCAGTAATTCTCCTTATCGGTGCTATATGCATAAGATGCATAAGAGTAGCGAAAATATGCACAAATGATGCGGGAAAATATATGTGTGTAGGCGTCTTTGCTATGATTTTTGCGCAGGCTGTAATAAATCTCGGTATGTGTACCTCAGTTTTGCCTGTAATCGGTGTAACATTGCCCTTTTTCAGCGCAGGCGGTACATCGCTGTTTTGCCTTTTCCTCGGTATAGGTCTGGTGCTTAATGTATATATGCACCGAAATTCAAGAACTATTTATCTTCATGACTAAGAAATACAGCCGCTTCTTCTGAGGGGTGGTTGTATTTTGTTGTTAAATTGCACAAATGTGGAGTTTTGTTTTATTATAATATGTGCAAGTGGTAAAAAATCGAAAAAATTCAAATATCGCTTGCATATTTATTCAAAATATGGTATTATTTATGCAAAGAAAAACGATAAAAATGCATATTATGCATACGGAGGGCTAAAAAATGAATAAAAATAACATAAAAAAGGTTGTTCTTGCATATTCCGGCGGTTTGGATACATCTATAATCATTCCGTGGCTTAAAGAAAACTACAATAATCCTGAGATTATTGCGGTTTCGGGCAATGTGGGACAGGCAAGTGAACTTGAAGGTCTTGAAGAAAAGGCTATTAAGACAGGTGCTTCAAAATGCTACATAGAAGACCTTACAGAAGAGTTTTTGACAGATTATGTTTTCCCCTGTGTTCAGGCAGGTGCGCTTTATGAAGAGTATATGCTCGGTACTGCTTTTGCACGTCCCCCGATAGCAAAGAGAATTGCTGAAATTGCTATTGCTGAGGGTGCAGATGCTATCTGCCACGGTTGCACAGGCAAGGGTAATGATCAGGTTCGTTTTGAACTTGCTATCAAGGCTTTCGCTCCTGATATGCCCATTATCGCTCCTTGGAGAGAGTGGGATATAAAATCCCGTGAAGAAGAAATTGAATATGCAGAGGCTCATAATGTTCCTCTCAAAATTAACCGTGAAACCAACTATTCAAAGGACAAGAATATCTGGCATCTTTCCCACGAAGGTCTTGATCTTGAAGACCCCAGAAATGAGCCCCAATATAATAAAGAGGGCTTCTTAGAGATGGGTGTTTCTCCCGAGATGGCTCCCGATAAGCCTACTTATGTTACTGTTCATTTTGAGCAGGGTATTCCTACTATGGTTGACGGCAAGGAAATGGGTGCTGTAGAGTTGGTTGAAACCCTTAACAAACTCGGCGGAGAAAACGGTATCGGTCTGCTTGATATAGTTGAAAACCGTCTTGTAGGTATGAAATGCCGCGGCGTTTATGAGACACCCGGCGGTGCTATTCTTTACAAGGCTCACTCTGTACTCGAGAGTATCTGCCTTGATAAGGAAACTGCACACTATAAATCACTTGTAGCACAGAAACTTGCAGAACTTGTTTACAATGCTCAGTGGTTTACTCCTCTTGTTGAGGCTATTCTTTCATTTGTTAAGACTACACAGAAATATGTTACAGGCGATGTTACCCTTAAACTTTACAAGGGTAATATGATAAATGCAGGGGTTACTTCTCCTTATTCACTCTATGACCCCGAAATTGCAACCTTTGATGAGGACGAGGTTTACGACCAGAAAGATTCTCAGGGCTTTATCAACCTTTACGGTCTGCCCACAAAGGTTTATGCTAAAATGAAAGCAAAGAATAACTTAAAATAAACTTTTAAATTACCGCCTCTGTTTCGGGGGCGGTAACAGGCTTTTTAAAATACAGTTTAAAGTAGGTAAATTCAATGGACAAAATGTGGGCGGGCAGATTTGAAAAAGCCCTTAACAAAGAAGCGGACGATTTTAATTCTTCCATTCATTTTGACAGTAGAATGTATAAGCAGGATATTATAGGCTCTATAGTTCACGCTAAAATGCTCGGTGATAAAGGTATAATAACCGAATCTGAAAAGGCGGAGATTATAAACGGCCTCAGCGGTATACTGGAAGATATCGAAAACGGAAAACTAGCCTTTAATATGGATGCCGAAGATATCCATATGTTTATAGAATCCGAACTCACCAAAAGAATAGGGGATTCGGGCAAAAAACTGCATACTGCAAGAAGCCGTAACGACCAGGTGGCGCTTGATATAAGACTTTATCTTATGATGGAATGCGAAGAAATCGGCGGACTTTTAAAGAAACTTATTGGGGCTATAAAGGATAAAGCATCTGAGAATACCGATGTTATAATGCCGGGGTACACGCATCTTCAGCGCGCTCAACCCATAACCTTTGCTCACCATATTCTGACCTATGCTTTTATGCTTATAAGGGATTTTGACCGTATAAAAGATGCTGTTTTGAGAATGATGAGCCAGTGTCCTATAGGCTCCTGCGCTTTGGCAGGCACAACATATAATACCGACCGTTATTTTGAGGCAGAGCGCCTTGGCTTCAGCGGTATATCGCTCAACAGTATTGACGGTGTTTCTGACAGGGATTTCTGTCTTGAACTGATGTCTGATTTTTCAATACTTATGATGCATTTATCCCGTTTTTCAGAGGAGATTATTCTCTGGTCAAGTTGGGAATTTAAGTTTGTTGAATTGGATGACAGTTATACAACAGGCTCGAGCATTATGCCTCAGAAGAAAAATTCCGATATGGCAGAGTTGGTAAGGGGTAAAACCGGCAGAGTTTACGGTGATTTAATGGCTTTGCTAACCACTCTCAAAGGTCTGCCTCTTGCATATAACAAGGATATGCAGGAAGATAAGGAAGCAATTTTCGATGCGGTTGATACAGTTAAAAAATGCCTTAGTATCTTCGCTCCCATGATTGCAACCATGAAGACCAGAAAAGAAAATATGTATAAAGCGGCAGGAGAGGGCTTTATAAATGCAACCGACCTTGCAGATTACCTTGTTAAAAAAGGTATGCCTTTCAGAACTGCTTATAAGCATGTGGGCGAAATCGTTGGTTACTGCATAAAGAACGGTTTTGTGCTTGAGAGTCTTCCGATAGAAAAGTACAAAGAGTTTGACAGTTCTTTTGACAAAGATTTATATAACGAAATCTCTCTTGAAACCTGTGTTAATAAGAGGATTTCAGCAGGTGGTACAGGACCGCAGTCGGTCAGCGAACAGATAAAATATATAACGGAGTTTTTAAATGATTAAAAAGGTATTTATTGACGGTAGTGCGGGAACAACAGGTCTTCGCATTGCCGAAAGGCTTGAAAGCAGAAAAGATATTGAACTTATAAAGCTTACCGAAGAAAACCGAAAGGACACAAGGGCCAGAAAAGCGGCTCTTAATGCTGCGGATATTGCTTTTTTATGCCTTCCTGATGCGGCGGCTATTGAGGCAGTTTCTTTAATAGATAATCCTGATACGGTAGTGCTTGATACATCTACTGCCCACAGAACAAATCCTGACTTTGCTTACGGTTTTGCTGAACTTTCAGCCGATTTTGAGGAAAAAATCAGAACTGGCAAAAGAATTGCAGTACCCGGTTGTCACGCAAGCGGATTTATTTCTTTGATTTTTCCGCTTATTGAAAAAGGAATTTTAAATAAAGATGTTTTGCTTTCCTGCTTTTCGCTGACAGGTTATTCAGGCGGCGGAAAAAAGATGATTGCAGAATATGAAGATGCCGAGCGAGATGACCTTTTAAATGCTGCCCGTCAGTACGGTCTTTCCCAGAAACATAAGCACCTCCCCGAAATGACCGCTATAACAGGAATTGAAAATGCTCCCGCATTTATCCCGGTTGTAGATGCTTTTTACAGCGGTATGGAAGTTACAGTGCCGCTCTTTGCATCTCAACTTAACAGCGGTTTTACTGTGGAAGACATTAAAAATGTTTACAAAGAAAAGTATAACGGTCCTGTTGTGAAATATGTTGAGGATTTTGATGAGAACGGTTTTGTTTCTGCAAATAAACTGTCATATAAAGACAGTATGGAAATCTCGGTTTCAGGCAATGAGGACAGAATTTTGCTTATCTCCCGTTATGATAACCTTGGAAAAGGCGCTTCGGGAGCGGCAGTTGAATGTATGAATATTGTGCTTGGTGTCGATAAGACTACAGGCTTAGAACTTTAATATAGGAGAAATAAAATGGAAATCATTTCAGGCGGAGTTTGTGCCGCTAAAGGATTTAAAGCAAACGGAATACATTGCGGTATAAGAAAGAATAAATCCAAAAGGGATTTAAGCCTTATTTACAGCGAGAAAAAGGCTAATACCGCCGCAGTTTATACAACTAACCTTGTAAAAGGCGCACCCCTCTTAGTAACAAAGAAGCATATTTCCGACGGTTATGCTCAGGCAATTATTTGTAATAGCGGAAATGCTAATACCTGCAATGCAAACGGAATTGAAATAGCCGAGCAGATGAGTGATTTATTAGCTTTCGAACTTGGTATTTCACTCTCTGATGTTGTAGTTGCATCTACAGGCGTTATCGGTCAGCCTCTTGATATTACCCCCATTAAAAACGGTATCCCTGAATTGGTTTCGGGACTTGGAGACAATAAAAGTGCTGAGGCGGCAGAGGGTATTATGACCACAGATACCCGAATGAAAGAAATTGCCGTAGAGTTTGAAATAGGCGGAAAAGTGTGTAAAATTGGCGGTATTGCTAAGGGTTCGGGAATGATTCATCCCAATATGGCAACAATGCTTGTGTTCATCACTACCGATTGCGCTATAAACACCCCTATGTTGCAAAAGGCTCTTTCAACTGACATTCAGAGCACATTCAATATGGTTTCTGTTGACGGTGATACTTCTACCAATGATATGGTAACTGTGCTTGCAAACGGTATGGCAGGGAACGAGGAAATCACAGCCGAGGGAGAGGATTTCGATAAGTTTATGAAAGCGCTCAATACTGTAACTGTTCATCTTCGCCGCTGTATTGCGGGTGACGGTGAGGGTGCTACCAAACTTATTGAATGTAAAGTTTTTGGTGCTGGCTCTGATAAAACAGCAAAAACTGTTGCAAAATCGGTTATCTGTTCTTCACTCACAAAGGCTGCAATGTTCGGTGCTGATGCCAACTGGGGTAGAGTGCTTTGTGCAATAGGATATTCGGGCGCAAAGGTTGATGTTAATAAAATTGATGTAAGTTTTGTATCTCCAAAAGGTGAAATTGAGGTCTGCAAAAATGGAGCAGGGGTTGATTTCAGCGAGGAAAAAGCAAAAGAAATACTGCTTGAGAGCAACATAGATATTATCATAAACTTAAACAGCGGAGATTTTTCTGCAACCGCTTGGGGTTGCGATCTTACCTATGAATATGTAAAAATAAACGGTGATTATCGTACTTAATTTGAATAAAACCGTTTCTGCACCGCTTTTTGTTCGGGGCAGTATAAAAATACAGCACCACTCACTGCAAAACGGCACCGAAAACGGTTTTCTTACAAATTACCAAATATGAAAGGATATTTAAAATATGTCTTTAAATATTACAAATGCTCAGCGTGCTGAGGTTTTAACACAGGCTCTTCCTTATATTCAGAAGTATTACGGAAAAGTAGTTGTTGTGAAATACGGCGGAAACGCTATGATAAACGAAGATTTGAAACAGCAGGTTATGGAAGATATCGTGCTGTTGAGACTTGTCGGCATAAAGGTTGTGTTAGTTCACGGCGGCGGCCCTGAAATCACAGAAACCCTTAAAAAAGTCGGAAAAGAGTCTGTCTTTGTGGACGGTCTTCGTGTTACAGATAAAGAAACTGCAGAAATCGTTCAGATGGTACTT
>JAFVTZ010000121.1 GCA_017502965.1 Clostridia bacterium | reverse complement strand
CTTATTTCTTTGCTTCTGATATTCTGTTTTGTTTTTTCGCTGACAGGATGTTCTGACACAAAGGATGCTTATATATATTTCGAATTGCCTGACACACCTATGACTCTCGATCCGCAGGTAGCATCAAGCGATTCGGAACTGCTTATAATCAGAAATATTTACGAAGGGCTTTTGCGAAAAGACAGCAAGGGTAAAATCGTTTGCGGAGTCGCAGAGTCTTACAAGAAAAACGGACTTGTCTACACTTTTAATATTAAAAAAGATGCAAAATGGCACAACGGTGACACTCTTGAAGCCAAAGATTTTGTGTTTGCCTTCAGAAGAGCGGTAGACCCGAAAACCAAATCACCGTTTGCATCCCGTCTGTTTTGCATCAAAAACGCAGAACAGATAAACAAAGGTGTTTTAGCAACCGATAATCTTGGGGTAAAAGCGATTGACAGCAAAACTCTTGAAATAACCCTTTCATACGAAAGCGAACTTTTTGAAGAAACTCTCACATCAAGCGTAGCAATGCCCTGCAACGAAGAATTCTTCTATTCATCTTCAGGAAAATACGGACTTCTCACCAAAGCAATTTTCTGCAACGGAAGTTACAGAATAACCCGCTGGCGCAAAGACCCGTTCGGCATAAGGCTTTACAGATGGGACGAGTATGTCGGAGATTTCAAAGCCGAAAATGCGGCGGTTTTTATAACCTGCGATGAAGAGCCTGCCATAGAAGAACTCGAAAAGGGCAGTGTTGATATGGCATTTATTGATTCTTCGCTTACTGACTCTGCGCACAGCCTTTCTCTCAAAACAAACAATCTTGAAAATATATGCTGGGTGCTGACTTTAGGGAATGAATTTTCCGCCGATATGCGAAAAGCTCTTTCTTTGCTTATTGACAGCAATGTTTATTCAGAAAGTATTAAAACGGGTTACGCTACAGCAGATTCACTCTTCCCTGCTGTACTTGACCGAAACTCTGAAACACTGAACCCCCATAAATATGACCCGGTACTTGCAAAACAGTTATATCTCAAAGAAATTAAAAAACTCGAAAACGGTCAGTTTCCTACAGATATAGTGCTATATTACTATGATGACCCGAATGTAAAGGACGTTGTAACCGATATTGTCGGTCATTGGCAAGGAAATTTATCGGCATTTGTGAATATTGAGGCGGTATCATCGCCCGATTTACTCACTTCCCAACTCAATGACCAAAGTTACGCTATGTCCCTTTTCCCTGTCAGAGCAGACAGTGCAGATTTGAACGAATATCTGAAAAAATTCGGCGTCACACAAAAGGTAAGTACTTTGAATGACACTCAGAACTTAATTTTAAAATCCGATAATATAATTCCTATACTCTTTCAGAATACTGTTATTGCCTATGCTCCCGATTTAAGCGAGGTAATCACCGAACCCTCAAACGGGTATATTGATTTTTCATTTATAATAAAAGAGGATTAAAAAAATGCTTATTCACAAAATGTGAATAAGCATTTTTGTTTTATTCTCCTGTTGAAATACCTTGAAGCAGAGAAAGCTTTTCGTGCATCTCGGGCCAGACCCGTTTCATAGAAATTACCTTACCATCGGTACTGAGAAAACAGTGTTCAGTTTCGCCTTCGGCTTTCAGTTCCCCATTCTCTGCACCCACAACCTTGTAACCTACAGTAAATTTTACATTACCGTATTTCACAAGTGTTACATAAATATTGATTAACTCTCCGTAATAGCAGGATTTGATATACTTGCAGTTTACCGAAATCACAGGGCTTAATATACCTTTGGATTCTGTCACCTTATACGGTGCATCGGTCTGATTAAAAAAATCGTCCCTTGCTTCTTCAAACCATCTGATATAATTCGAATGATGCACAAAACCCATTTGGTCGGTTTCATAATACTGCACCTTATGCTGATATACTTTCATCTTTTACTCCAATGTATCGGCAAGTTTTAAAACTAACTCGCGTGTTTTGTCCCAGCCAAGGCAAGGGTCGGTGATAGATTTACCGTAGATATTTTCGCCTATCTTCTGAGCGCCGTCCTCGATATAACTTTCAATCATAAGTCCCTTTACAAGGCGTCTGATGTCCTTATTATGATTGCAACTGTAAACTACATCCTTTGCAATTCTCACCTGCTCCAAGTACTTCTTGCCAGAATTTGCGTGGTTAGTATCAATTATGGCAGAAGGATTTGCGAGCCCTGAATTTGCATAAAGTTCATTAAGTTTTACAAGGTCTTCATAATGGTAATTCGAAGCATTTTTGCCTGCATAATCTATATAACCGCGAAGTATAGCGTGAGCATAAGGATTTCCCTCACTCATAACTTCCCAACCGCGGTAAATGAAAGTGTGTTTATGCTGAGTGGCGGTTATGGAGTTCATCATTACAGACAAATCTCCGCCTGTGGGGTTTTTCATTCCAACGGGCACTTCAATTCCGCTGGCGGTCAGTCTGTGCTGCTGATTTTCTACCGAACGCGCACCTATTGCAACATAGGCTAAAAGGTCGGATAAATAGCGGTAATTTTCAGGATAAAGCATTTCATCTGCACAGGTAAAACCCGTTTCCTTTAAAACATTCATATGAAGGTCACGGATAGCAACTATACCTTTGAGCATATCTGGAGTTTCATTCGGGTCAGGCTGATGAAGCATACCTTTATATCCGTCACCCGTAGTTCTGGGCTTATTTGTATAAATTCGGGGAATTATAAAAATTTTATCCTCAACTTTATCCTGCACTTTACG
>JAFVTZ010000120.1 GCA_017502965.1 Clostridia bacterium | reverse complement strand
GCATTTTTGCAACATAGGCTCCGCCGTTTTTCGGAGCAACCCTGTCAAGACGCGTGTTGTAGTACGGCAAGTACGAAATATTGCAAAACAAAATGCGTATCACAATTTAGCCCTCCTTCTGTATTCTTTCCCGTACATATTCCTCAGTTAATTCGATATACCCCCAACCATTTCTGACTATGCCAGCCCATTCAAGAATGGCAACCAAAGCAAATGTTGGGTCAAAACAACTTTCCCCCGTAGTTTTTCCAAAATAGTTCTTCATAATTGCTCCGGCAACTGTTGTTTCTTCACACCCTGGATCGCCAAGTCTTCTCCGTCCATATCCCTTTTTTGCCTTGCCGCCCTGTGATTCCAACAATTCAGTAATAACATCAAAAACTGAGTATTCATAATCTAAAATTTCATCGCAGGAGAACTTTTCCTCATCCACGATGCGAAGAACATACTCTTTCCCCTTGTATGTGCGGACAGTGGCTAAGCCGTTACAACTTATCAGTTTTGCTTTAACAATATCGGATGCTTTGCTACTTTGAGGATCTATTTTCCATGTGCTTGTATCAATATCTTCAACAGAATAAGGTTGTACATTATCCACCAGATTCATTGCAACAAGCAAATCATTTAGTTTCTTTTTCGCGGCAGGGTATGATATCCCTTGCTCCGTTTGTAGTGATTTAAGATTCCCTTGATTCTTCAAAAAAGATAATAGAAAAGAGATTTGCTCATCTGAAAGCTTATCAAAGACACTAACTTCAAAATCTTTCTTGATTTCCAAGCCGCAACTGCCACATTGTAATGTGGAAATATGAAGCTCTCCACCGCAAGACGGGCAAGAGGAAATAAAATTATACATACGGACACCTCCACTTAAAATTATAATCAACTATCGCAAAATTGTCAATAGTTAGTATTGAATTATATTATTCTAATTCAAGGAAGAGAGATTGTCTTGTAACTGTTCTTAAGTTTTTCAGACCAAAATCATTTGTTGCGTATTTGGTAAAGTTATCCACCCCGGAGCGAAACAATTTCGCCAAATCGTTTTTCTCGAATCTGTGAAATAAATATGCCGAAAAGTAAGTATTGTAACGCTTCTAAATTCTTTCGCGCCGATGGGGTAAGGCGGATATACCCGCATTTGTACTAAGCTATACAGAGCAGAAAACAAGCGTTTTTCGACCCTTAAACGCATAAAAACAGGCGGCATCCAACCGAAGTTGAATGTCGCCTGTTTTGTCCAATCCTGTCTGACAGATGCCGATTTCGTACTTTTCTCAAATTACTGTCTTATCGGCACACGGCAAAAGGGCTGTTTTTTTTATCCTATAAACTCAAATCTTTTAAAGGTTTTACCGTCTCTTTCAACCGTTTCATTCCACATAGAGGCAGGTCTTACCCATAAACCGCCGTCACCGTAAAGTGCTTTATAAACCACCGTTTCTTCCAAGGTTTCGGAATTTTTTGCAATTCCTATAACCTCGTATTCATTTCCTTTAAAGTGTCTGTATTTGCCTATCTTTATTTCCATTCTACTCACCTACAATTATATCCGCAAAACGGGCATTTATAAAATCGCAAAGTGTTTGAGGATTTATTTTTATCTGTCTTCCGACTCTGCCTGCGCTAACATAAAATTCTTCGAGATTCTCAGCAGTTTTGTGAATCACGGTCTTAAAAGGTTTTTTCATACCCACAGGCGAACAACCGCCGTGAATATAGCCTGTAAGCGGCAGAAGTTCTTTTTGTTTTATCATTGCAACCGATTTTACTCCAACCGTTCTTGCGGCGGCTTTTAAATCAAGTGTTTCGGCTACAGGTATCACAAAAACAAAGTGCTCCTTTTTGTCAGACTCTGTGACAAGTGTTTTAAAAACCGCTTTAACATCTTCCCCCAAAGCCTCTGCAATAAGCACACCCTCGGTTAAATCTTCCGAATACTCAAAAGCGGTATAAGGAATTTTTTTAGAATCTAAAATCCTCATAACATTAGTTTTATCGTTCTTTTTTGCCATAGTTTAAACCTTTTTCATCATAATACGGATTATTTCGCGGTCGGTTTCTGCCATACCGCTTTGGGCCAGCCTACCGACATTTCTTATAGTTGCTTCAACATCGCCTGCAACTATACCGTCACCGCCGTAAAACTCCTTGCCGTGCATATACATCTGCATACCAAGAAGTCCCGACTCTACCGCCGAGGCGATTTTTGCCGCGCAACTTGCTTTCGCACCGTCACACACAACACCCGAGTTTATTGCAAGCGCATTTACAACTGTGTGGGCGATTTCATCAAGTTTTCCGCCGTAAAGATACATAACTCCTGCTCCTGCGCCGCAACCTGCACTTATAGCGCCGCAATAAGCAGAAAGACAGCCTATGCCTGTTTTAAGGTGGATTGTAGTGAGATTTGATACAAGCAGAGCCCTTAAAAGGGTTTCATCTGACACTCCGAGTTCCCTTGCATACACAATTACAGGAAGTGATGCAGTCATCCCCTGATTCCCGCTTCCCGAATTTATAACGACCGGCAGTTCGCAACCGTTCATTCTGGCATCCGAACCTGCCGCCGCCCAGGCTTTTGCACGGTTATGCACGGTATTTCCGTAAGACATAAGAAGCGTTCTGCCTATAGCCGCACCGTATTTCCCCGTAAGCCCTTCTTCAGCTATTGCGGTGTTATATTCAATCTGGCGGGTAAGAACCTCATAAACATCTTGAAGATTTGCATTATCCGCAAAATCAATAATTCCCTCAATAGAAAGTTTTGAATGGTCCAAATCTCCCGCATTTTCTTCAAGTTCTCTTTCAAATACTGTTTCGCCGTCAACCGTTATAAGGCAGAGTCCCGTATGATGCTGAGCCGTTCTTGCATAAACAGTATGGTTTTCACCTTTAAGGGTAATTCCTATATCCAAAATACACTCACTCTGAGCCTCACAAACCGAAATTTCAGTTTCTTTCAGAAAGTCTGAAATTTTTGAAAAATCGCTTTCTTTAACCTCAGCCAGAACTTCGAGTTCTCTGTCCGCTTTTCCGACAACAATTCCTGCCGCTGCCGCCGCCTCAATTCCGCGAAGTCCGCCCGTATTCGGAACCATTACACTCTTTACATTTTTAATAATGTTACCGCTTACACATATCAGAACCTCTTTTACAGGTTCTTTTATATATTCTTTCGCTTTTGCAGCAGTTAAAGCAATAGCAATAGGTTCTGTGCAACCCATTGCAGGAATAAGTTCCGAATGTAAGATTTTGAGATATTCACCGTAAGTATTTTTATCCATAATATTTCACTGCCTTTATATTCAGGTTAAATACTGAACCCACTTAAACTTAGTTTTCTTTTGTAAAAACAACACTGTGCATACGCAAACCGCCATAATAACGCAACCTATAACAAATCTTATAAGCGAGTGCTCAAACCCAAGAATCTTCCTTACAAGACTTGCCGCCAACATAACCGTTGACTGACTGCAATAAACAATAATACTGATTTTGCGGAAAAGTTTAGTATATTTTATACTGCAACTGCGGTTTATACACAACACCGCCATAAAAAATGCTAACGGCAAAAGCGCAAATGCAACATCGGTTGTACCCAAAATTTCAAGCCGCTTTAAAACTATTATTTCTATATAATAGAGCATATAAAACAATACTATCATTATAACCGAACGCGATGTCGGTATTCTGGACAGGCGTTCTCTGTTTTCTGCTATGTATTTTCCTATGGCAAAATAAAAAGAACCTGTTACAATACTGTTTGCCATACCGAACAAATGTCGGTATATAAATAAAGTAACAGACGGAAATAATCCCTTATACGCCGAAGTCAGCGCGCAAAAAATATGAATTAAAAAAGTTATTGCAAGAATAGTTTTTGTTGATAACTTTTTGGAAAGTATGTAAATCAGAAAACTGCTGAACATACAGCTCATAAGATACCAGGAACCCGTAAAAGTTGAACTTATAAGCGAATTTCTGATAAAATACAACCAAGTGCGAACCGATGTAAGGTCAGCACCCCAAAGTCTGATATAGAATATAGACGGCAAATTTATCACAAACCACACAGCATAAAGATAAAAAATTCTCTTTATATAATGGCATAACTGCTCGCCTGTTATATTTCCGTTTTTCGATTTCCCGAAAAGAAAAAACGAGGAGATAATAAAATAAAACGGAACTCCCCAGCGAGAAAGTAACTGAAGACCATAAAACTGCACATTTTCACCGAAACTGCCAAAAGCCGACATATGCATTGCAAAAATCAGCAAAGCACCCACGAGTTTGAAAACATCTATTAAATCATAACTTTTC
>JAFVTZ010000119.1 GCA_017502965.1 Clostridia bacterium | reverse complement strand
CTTGTGTCAAGACCTAAAAGGGCGATATTTTTGACAGATGAATATCGTGATGAAGTAATGCCGAGATTTTCGCTGTCAAGAGAAGTGCGTTCAATCTTATCAACCAGATTATAGGCATAAAAATAAAAACCCGCTCCGAGAATTATTGCTATGCATAACAGAGAAGTTATAAGTTTCAGGAAAATGCGTTTCTTCTTTTTCTTTTTTCTCTTAACCTTTTCTGATTTTTTTGGGCGCGAGGAAGAAGATATATCTTCATATCCCGAAAAAATATCTTTTTCAGAGTTTGAGTATATGTTTTCAAAATTTAAAATTTCAAAATCGTCATTATTTTTCTTGCTCATTATTATTACCTCAAAATTTAAAACAATATATTAAATTTGTAAAGATAAGTTTATACGGTAGTGCCCCGTTTGATACTTTCTTTGCCGAATTTCTGGCGCACTTTATAAATAGAGTTTTCTATTTTTTCAAGGTTTGAAATTTCGTCGCTTTCTCCGAACATATCCTGCTGAACGGCAGTCTGGGTGTCTTTGAGATTTATGGCTCTTAGTCCCACAGAACGGAGCGGTTCGCCGAAAGAATAGTTTTTGCAGAAAAGTTCAAATCCCCGTCTCGCAAAAGTGAGGGTAGAGTTTGTGCTGTCCTGAAAAGTCAGGCTGAACTCTTTGACCGCAAGGGATGATGTTCTTATATGCACCTGCACTCCGCCTGCATAAAGCCCTTTTTTGTGGAGAATATCGCAGATATACTGTGAAAATTTCAAAAACTCTTTCCAGACGGAATCGTTGTCGGTAAAATCCTTTGCACTTGTTACAGATTTTCCTATACTTTTTGGCTTATCATTCTCAGTGGGAGTTATAACTGGTGAATCGTCCTCACCTAAAGCATATTTCTTTAAAAGAATACCGTTTTTGCCGAGCAATCGCTTTAAGGTTGCCTCGTCACACTGGGTGACATCACCGATAGTATGAATACCGCACATTTTAAGTTTTTCGCAGGTCTTTTTGCCAACAAACAAAAGGTCGCTTATAGGCAGTTTCCAGACAATATTTTTAAAATTCTCAAGGCTTATAACGGTTGTGCCGTCAGGCTTTTTCATATCCGAACCGAGTTTTGCAAAAACCTTGTTGAAACTGACACCAACAGATGCAGTTATGCCGAGTTCTTTTTTTATATCCGCCCGTATCTTGTTTGCTATGGTTTCTCCGTTTCCGAATAAAACGGTACTTCCTGTAACATCAAGCCAACACTCGTCTATACCGAAAGGCTCTATCATATCGGTATATCTCTCATAAATTTCGTGGGCTTTTCTTGAATACTCCTCGTATTTTTCATAAATAGGGGGGAGAGTTATAAGTTCGGGGCATTTGGCTTTGGCTTCAAAAATGGCTTCAGCGGTTTTAACACCGAAAGATTTTGCAAGTTCGTTTTTTGCAAGGACAATACCGTGGCGGTTTTCCTTATCTCCGCAAACTGCAACCGGAAAACCTTTAAGCGTGGGGTTGAAAAGCAGTGATACAGATGCGAAGAAATTATTAAGGTCGCAGTGCAGTATTATACGCTCTTTCAAAATTCCACCCCCAAACAAATGTTCCTTTTGTATTATACAACCGTTTAAAGCGAAAGTAAAGTGTAATTTACATTTTAAATTTTTCCAGCGCTTTAATATGCAGTCTTTCTATATGGCGCTTGCTGTAGTTTAGAATTATGGCAATATCTTCGAGAGTTTTTCCGAGTATGTATTTCTGATAAAGCAGTTCGCAAAGCAACTGGTCGTCCACTTGGGATATTTTTTCCTCTATATCTTCTCTGAGTTTTTTGCAGTTTAAAATTTTGGTTTCATATTCTGCTTTACGCGAGGGATTTATCCTTATCATTTCATAAAGGCGGTTTATTCTTGCTTCCTGCAAAAGATAGTGACTTAAGTATTTTTTCTTTTCGGTTTGCATTTTTTCTTTAGTTCCTCTTGGTGTTTTTTTGATTCATACTGACCGTAACTCAGCATCGTTTTATTCTCTTTGTTGTAATGTTCGAGTTCGGATATAAAAACATTTATCGGGCTGATACTTCGATGTTGCCGTCTTTTCTGCTCCCGTATCCACATTTTAATACCTTTGTTTTTGCATGTTACTGAGCAATATTCGGCTTGATTTGGGGCGAGTTTTGCTCCGCAACATCTGCAGTGTGTTGTGGATTTTTCATAAAACTCGCCGTTTTTGCAGTTCGGGCATACACTAAGTGCCTCAAACGGCGGGGAAGACAGCCCGTGTGTTTCATATACTTTTTTCGGTACTGCGAACTCACATCCGCAGTCAGGACAGTAATACATATAAATTCTCCTATTGACAATTTCGTGATAAAGTATTATAATGTTTAAAAATTACGTATTTACGTAACAAATACAAATATAATACGTAAAATCGAATTTGTCAAGATAAATATTACGTAATTACGTAAAAAAGGAGAAAATTATGCTTTTCGTTTACGATTTGATTGAGGAACTGTGCTTTAAAAAGGGAATAACTGTAACAAAGATGTGCAGGGACTGCAATATACCGCGTTCTGTTCTTACCGATTATAAAAAGGGCAGGCTTAAAAGTTTATCTGCAGATACTCTTTGTAAAATAGCCGATTACTTTAATGTAAGTGTAGGATATATATGTGGTTCGCCTTTGCCTGTGGCTGACGAAGAAGCACTTAAAAGGGCATTGTTCGGAGATGATTTTGTTGTTACAGATGAAATCTGGCGCGAACTTAAAAACTATGCTGATTTTTTGAAGCAAAAATATAAGTAAAATACAGTATTTTAAAGGAAGGGGAAT
>JAFVTZ010000008.1 GCA_017502965.1 Clostridia bacterium | reverse complement strand
GTTTGATATAATGTACGGTAAAGGCATTTCTCACACAGGTGAGATAGTTGATGCGGGTGTTGAGTCAGGAGTTCTCAAAAAATCAGGAGCTTGGTTCTATTACGGAGAAACAAGGCTCGGTCAGGGTAGAGATAATGTTAAAAAACTGTTTGAGGATAACCCTGAGTTGGCAGAAGAAATTGAAAACAAGATTCTTGCTGCTTTGGCTGAGGGAGAGGACAGTGCTCCTGTACTTACAGAGGACGATGCTGTTGAAATTATGCCACAGGAGCCTGTGGCCAGAGCCCATAAAAGCGTTGATATAGATATAGCAGTTGATGAATAATGATAATAACCGAAATAAAAAGGGATAAAAAACATCTTACAAAGATTTGTTTTTTGGGCGGTGAAGAAATACTGCTTGATAATGATGTTTGTGACGAAAATGCCCTTTATGAGGATTTGGAAATAACCGACGAGCAGTTAAAGGAACTTAAACATATTTCGGATTATAAAAGAGCAAAATCAAGAGCACTCTGGTATCTTGACCGTATGGATTACACCGAAAAGGCGCTTTTTGAAAAACTTTTAAAAGCAGGATTTTCAAAAAAAGTTTCAAGTGAAGTGCTGGCAAAACTTTGCGAGTTTGGTCTTGTTGACGACCGCCGTTATGCCGAAAGGTTTGCTGAGCGGTGTAAGGACAGTAATATTTCAAAGCGTGAAGCAACCGCAAAACTTTTGCAAAAAGGTGTTTCTTACGGCCTTGTCAAAGAGGTTTTGCAGGATGCCGAAAATAATGAAGAGGAGCAGATTCTGGCTCTTTTGCAGGGCAAATATGCTTATAAACTCACTGCTGAGCGCGGTTTTGAAAAGGTTTATGCCGCGCTTGTCAGAAAAGGTTTTTCCTATTCTGCTGTAAGGCAGGCTATGAAAAAATATAATTCAGATTTAGAATTTGAGGAACAGTAAATGTATAAAGTTAGTATGGTGTCACTCGGATGCCCGAAAAATCAGGTTGATGCCGAGATGATGCTCAGCAGTTTAAAAACAGCAGGTTTTGAAATCGGAACCGAAGAAGCCGCGGCAGATGCTATAATAATTAACACCTGCGGATTTATTGAGGCGGCAAAAGCAGAGGCAATAGAAAATATTTTAGAGGCAGCGCAGTATAAGACTGACGGCAACTGTAAAGCACTTATCGTTACAGGCTGTCTTGCAGAACGCTACCGCGATGATGTTACCGAGGAAATTCCCGAGGTTGATGTGTGTGTGGGAATAGGCTCTAATAAAAATATTGCCGAAATTGTGAAGAATGCCATTGAGGGCAACTGTAAAAACAGTTACGGCGAAAAGGATGAACTGCCGCTTGGTGGCGACCGTATTTTAGGTGGCTATCCTTTTACGGCTTACCTTAAAATTGCTGACGGATGCAATAACTGCTGCACCTATTGTGCAATTCCGAAAATAAGAGGAAAAATGCGAAGCAGAACTATTGAAGACTGTGTTGCAGAAGCGAAGAAATTAGCGTGTCAGGGAGTAAAAGAACTGATAGTTGTGGCTCAGGATACTACAGCTTACGGCGAGGATATTTACGGCGAGTCAAAACTTGCAGAGTTGCTTTGTGAACTTTGTAAGATTGACGGTATTCACTGGATAAGAACTCTATATACTTATCCCGACCGCATTACCGACAAATTGCTCGATACTATTGCAAGAGAAGAAAAACTTGTAAAATATCTTGATATTCCGCTCCAGCATATAGACGCAGAGATACTTAATCGTATGAACCGCAAGGGTGACAGGGAGAGTATCGGAGCACTTATTGATAAAATAAGAGCAAAAATCCCCGAAATCACTTTAAGAACAACCTTTATAACAGGTTTCCCCGGTGAAACCGAAGAACAGTTCACAAGCCTTGCAGAGTTTGTCAAAGAAAAACGGTTTGACAGGCTGGGTTGTTTTACATATTCGGCTGAGGAAGATACTGTTGCCGCAGGTTTTGAAAATCAGGTAGCAGAGCAGATAAAAACCGACCGAATGGAAAATATAATGGAAATGCAGATGACCATTGCCGCTGAAAAGAATGAGGAAAAGATAGGTTCTGTTACAGAGGTGCTGATAGAGGGCTGGGACGATTATATTAAGTGTTATTTCGGCAGAACTTTGTCAGATGCACCTGAAATAGACGGTAAAATTTTCTTTATGTCAACAAGACCGCTTAAAATAGGCGAGTTTGTTAAGGTCAGAGTGAATGACTGCGTAGAATATGATTTGTTAGGAGAGTTAGAAGAATGAACACACCAAATAAATTAACAATAGCCAGAATGATAGCAACTCCCGTTTTTATGGCGACAATGATATTTGATTTTCCTTATCATTATCTTGTGTCGATGGTGCTTTTTATAGCCGCATCTTTAACCGATATGATAGACGGTAAAATGGCAAGAAAGTATAATCTTATAACCGATTTCGGAAAGTTTTTAGACCCTCTTGCCGATAAAATGCTGACAACCTCTGCATATCTCGGTTTTATATGTATGTATGCCGATAAACCTGCAATCTGTCTGCAGATAACCATTATCACATTCTTTGTGCTTTTACGCGAATTTATGGTGTCTTCTATCCGTCTTGTGGTTGTATCATCAGGCGGAAAGGTAATCGCCGCTAATATCTGGGGCAAGTGCAAGACCGTAAGCCAGATGGCAGGCATAATTTTTGCTTTGTTTGCTTATACACTTATAAAAGATTTCGGCATTGCAAATACCGCATTCGTAAACACCTGTGATATTATAATATGTGCACTTTTCTGGGCATCTGCCGTATTATGTATTATATCGGGTGCAATATATCTTTTTGCAAGTAAGGAGTATATTGACCCTTCCAAATAGGGGGTTTTAGGTTTGTTTAAGAGAATAATTGAAGATGTAAATGCCGTGCGTGATAGAGACCCTGCGGCAAGAAGTTTTATAGAAGTGCTGTTGCTTTATCCCGGTGTAAAGGCTATAAGAATGCACCGACGTGCTCATTTTTACTATAAACACGGTCTTTTGTTTTTGGCGCGTTATGTTTCTCAGAAAGCGGCAAGAAAAACCGGTATCGAGATTCATCCGGGTGCTACAATAGGCAGAAGACTTGTAATTGACCACGGAACGGGAATAGTAATAGGTGAAACCACAGAAATCGGCGATGATGTACTGATTTATCAGGGGGTTACGCTTGGCGGTACGGGTAAAGATACAGGAAAGCGCCATCCCACAATAGGTAACAATGTAATGATTTCTGCAGGCGCAAAGGTTTTAGGACCTTTTAAGATAGGCGATAATTCGCGTGTAGCGGCAGGAGCGGTTGTGCTTGAAGAAGTGCCGCCGAATTCCACCGTTGTGGGTATTCCTGCAAGGGTTGTCCGTCAGGACGGTAAAAAGGTAGGTCAACTCGACCAGATTCATATCCCTGACCCTGTAAAACAGAAGATGGACGATATGGATAACCGCATCGCAGAGTTAGAGAGTATAATTTCCAATTTAGGAGCGAAATAAAAATGAAGATTTTTAACACTTTGACACGTCAGAAAGATGAATTCAAACCGATAACCGAGGGTGAAGTCAAGATTTACGCCTGCGGTCCTACGGTTTATAACTATATCCATATAGGAAACGCAAGACCGCTTTGCGTTTTCGATGTTTTGCGCCGCTATTTTGAGTGGCGCGGTTATAAGGTGAATTTTGTTCAGAACTTTACCGATATCGATGATAAACTTATAAGAAAAGCAAATGAGGAAGGTATAACTGTACCCGAAGTTGCTGAAAGATTTATAAGCGAATTCTGGACAGACGCTAAAGGTCTTAATGTCCGTGAAGCAACCGTTCATCCGAGAGCAACCGAAAATATAGAACAGATTCAGGGCATAATTTCTTCTCTCGTGGAAAATGGTTATGCCTATACTGCCGGCGGAGATGTTTATTTCAGAGCAAAAAATTTCAATGAATACGGAAAACTTTCCCATCAGCCTTTAGAAGACCTTGAGGCAGGAGCAAGTGAGCGTGTGGATTCGGGCGATATCAAGGAAGACCCGATGGATTTCTGCCTCTGGAAAGGTGCAAAACCCGGCGAGCCTTATTGGCAGTCCCCTTGGGGTGACGGCAGACCCGGTTGGCATATTGAGTGTTCGGCAATGGCTGGAAGATATCTTGGCAAGACTATTGATATCCATTGCGGCGGACTCGACCTTATATTCCCTCACCACGAAAATGAAATTGCGCAGAGTGAATGTGCAAACGGCTGCGAATTTGCGCATTATTGGATGCATAACGGCTTTATCAATGTCGATAACCATAAGATGTCAAAATCTCTCAACAACTTCTTTACTGTACGTGATGTTGCGGAAAAATTCGGTTATGAACCTATCCGTTATTTTCTTGTTTCTTCTCAGTATAGAAGTCCGATAAACTATTCTGTTGATATTATCGAGCAGGCTAAAAATTCACTTGAAAGGCTTTATACCTGCCGTGACAATATTGATTTCGCGCTTAAAAATGCGCGTGATGGCGGCGAAATTCCTGCATTTATTGAAGAACGCAAAAATGAGTTCATAAATGCTATGGAAGATGACCTTAACACTGCTGACGCTCTGGCTGCAATATTTATGCTGGTGCGTGATATAAATACCGTTATTGCAAACGGAGCAGGCAAAGGTACACTTGAAGCCTGTGCGGATATTTTTGACCAATTAACAGGTGTTTTAGGTCTTGTTTACAACCGCAAGACCGAAGCGCTTGACAGCGAGATAGAAGCGCTTATTGAAAAGAGAACCGAGGCGAGAAAAGCCAGGGATTTCAAAACAGCAGATGCTATACGCGACCAATTAAAAGAAATGGGAATTATCTTGGAAGATACTCCTCAGGGTGTAAAATGGACCAGAGCCTGATAAAGAAAGAGCCTCTCGGCAGAGATTTTTATGTCAATGTGACACCGCATCATACTTTCGGCACAGATGCGGTGTTGCTGAGCAATTTTGCAAAGGCAAAAACTAAAGATTCACTTGTTGATTTGGGGACAGGCTGTGGAATAATTCCTCTGCTGATGTTAAGAGACGGACTGCTTAAAACTGCCGTCGGTGTTGATATAAGCGAGGAAGCAACCTTTTTGGCAGAGAAAACAGTGAATGATCTTGATATTGCGAATTTCAGGGTGGTTTGCAGTAATCTTTTAGACCTTAAAGGTAAGGTGGAGTTCGGATGTCATACTCTTGTTACCTGCAATCCGCCTTATAAAGCCCCCAATGCGGGACTTAAAAATCCTGATAAAATTCATAAGGTTGCCCGTCACGAGGTTGCCTGCACGCTTGAAGATATAATAGCAGTATCTGCAAAACTTTTGCAGACGGGCGGCAGACTTTGTATGTGTCACAGGCCCGAGCGCCTCGGAGAACTTATCTGCCTTATGAGTAAATATAAAGTAGAGCCTAAGAGACTTCGGCTTGTAGTTCAGAGAAAAGGCGAAGAGCCTTGGCTTGTGCTGATTGAAGGCAAGCGGTGTGCAAATAAAGGCATGAGGATTGACCCTACTCTTTATATAGAAGAAAACGGCGGATTTTCGCCCGAAATGATAGAAATTTACGGTGCTTATAAGGAGGCTTATCTGTAATGAGCGGAAAACTTTATGTCGTGGGAACTCCTATCGGCAATCTCGGAGATTTCAGCCCCCGAGCGGTAGAAACACTCAGAAATGCGGATTTTATAGCCGCAGAGGACACACGCGTTACTGTAAAACTCCTTAATCATTTTGAAATAAAAAAAGAAATGCTTGCCTACTATGAACATAATAAAAATTCTAAAGGCAATCTTATAATTGAAAGAATGTTAAGAGGGGAAACCTGCGCGCTTGTATCGGATGCAGGTATGCCCGCTATTTCCGACCCCGGAGAGCAACTTGTAAGAGAGGCTCAGGAAAAGGGTATTGAGGTTGAATCTGTGCCCGGCCCGAGCGCTTTGATTACAGCACTCAGCATTTCGGGAATGCCTTCGGGAAGATTTTGCTTTGAGGGTTTTTTTTCGGTGAACCGAATCAGCCGCAGAGACCATTTGCAG
>JAFVTZ010000118.1 GCA_017502965.1 Clostridia bacterium | reverse complement strand
TCTGGATATAATCAACGAGTTCTCCGATAGTTCTTATGTTTTCAATTTCCTCGTCAGGAATTTCAACCTCAAACTCATCTTCGATAGACATAAGTAACTCAACAACATCAAGGCTGTCAGCACCTAAATCTTTTGCGATGTTTGTGTCAAGTGTCATTTCGTCTTCATCAGCATCGAGTTGTTCTGCGAGCATTGCTTTTATTTTTTCAAAAACCATAAAATAGCCTCCTGAATATTTCGCTGAAAAGTTTTGATTTTCAACGTTACTAATCAAATAATATGTTTATTTCAGCGTTTTGTCAATAGATTTTTTATATTTTTTAATAAACTTTATTTCTTTGGGCAAAAACTGTTGCAAAATGGAAATGTTTGATTTATAATAAAAAAGGTTAGGCGAAACAATCCTGTTTCGCCACAAAACCTTTGATTTTGTGACAAATTTTCAGTAAAAAATTTGTCCTTTTTCATTGAAATGGGTGTCGTGCAAAATTGTAATTTAATTTTGCACAAGCCACTTTTAAGTGGCTTGTCGAAACGCTTTTAAGCGTTTCGACTAACTACAATCATTATAATGATTTGGAATAAGGAAAAAAATGAAAGGTGGTAAAAGGTGCTTACAGTGCCTTCGTAATATGGCTAAAGATAAACTTGTTAAATCTATTACCTCTATGGATGAGGATTTTGCCAAATGGTATACCGATGTCTGCATTAAGTCAGAACTTATCGATTATGCATCGGTTAAAGGCTGTATGATAATCAGACCTTACGGTTATGCTATCTGGGAAAATATTCAGAGAGAGATGGATTCGCGTTTTAAAAAGACAGGTCACGAAAATGTTTATATGCCTCTCTTTATCCCTGAAAGTCTGCTCCAGAAGGAAAAAGACCATGTAGAGGGTTTTGCTCCTGAGGTTGCGTGGGTAACTCACGGGGGAGAAGAAAAACTTGAGGAGAGAATGTGTGTAAGACCTACCTCTGAAACACTTTTCTGTGACCATTTCAAAAATATTGTTCATTCCTACAGGGATTTGCCTAAACTTTATAATCAGTGGTGCAATGTTGTGCGCTGGGAGAAGACAACCCGTCCTTTCCTTCGTTCACGTGAATTCTTGTGGCAGGAAGGTCATACCCTTCACGCTACTGCTGAGGAAGCTCAAGCAGAAACCATACAGATGCTGAATATTTATGCCGAGTTTGCAGAAAATGTTCTTGCAATGCCTGTTGTAAAGGGTGTCAAGACCGCAAAAGAGCGTTTTGCAGGCGCTGAGGACACGTATACTATCGAGGCTCTTATGCATGACGGTAAGGCTTTGCAGAGCGGAACATCCCACTATTTTGGTGACGGTTTTGCAAAAGCATTCGATATTGAGTTTACAGACAAGAATAATAATCAGGTGCATCCTTTCCAGACTTCATGGGGTACTACTACAAGACTTATCGGTGCGCTTATTATGACCCACGGTGATGACAGCGGTCTTATACTACCCCCTGCTGTAGCCCCCATTCAGGCTGTACTTATTCCGATTGCATCCCATAAAGAGGGAGTTCTTGAAAAAACATCAGAAGTTTATGAGAAGATTAAGAATGTCTGCCGGGTTAAGATGGACGCAAGCGAGCAGTCACCCGGTTGGAAATTCGCTGAGTATGAGATGAAGGGTGTGCCGCTCAGAATAGAACTCGGACCGAAGGATATAGAGAATAACTGCTGTGTTGTTGTCCGCCGTGATAACGGTGAGAAAACTGTGGTTTCACTTGATGAACTTGTAACAAAACTTCCCCAACTTCTTAAAGCAGTTCATGACGGTTTGTATGAAAAGGCACTTAACCGCCGTGAGACTATGACTTATGATGCGCATAATCTTGAAGAAATGAAAGATATTGCAGAGAATAAGCCCGGATTTATCCGTGCTATGTGGTGCGGCGACCGTGAGTGTGAAGATAAACTCAAAGAGGTTGCGGGAGTTACATCAAGATGTATTCCTTTTGAGCAGGAAGAAATTGCAGAAACCTGCGTTTGCTGCGGCAAGAAAGCTAAAAATATGCTCTATTGGGGTAAGGCTTATTAAAAGTATTTTATACGGGGCAGAAAACTGCTCCGTATAGTTTTAGTGGGGTTTAAGATATGAAAATAAAACTTATTTCTTCTCTTGAAAAATGTTTTTTGGATGAGGATATCAATTTAAAAGCGGAATATACAGAAGGTTCATGTTTTAAAAATGAGATTTTCAGATTCGGTTGCTGTTATGTTTTAGAGGAAATCTGCAATGCAAAACTTACGGCTTTGATTTCGGTTAATTCTCCTTTGAAAGAATATGTAACAATTCGCCGTGTAGAACATGTTCCGGTTCAGTTGCCTGTTTTAAGGCTTGCAAATGATGATGACTATTTGCGTAAAACTCCCGGCCTTTATCCCGACCTGCTTTTGCCTGTGGAAAAAAGTTCAAGAATTGTTTTATCAAATAATCTCCAGAGCCTTTTTATTGAGGTTGATACAAAAGGAAAAGCGGAAGCAGGAATTTATCCTATAGAACTCGTGTTTACTTCTCCTGATACAGATGAGGTTATCGGCAAAGCAGAGTTTACACTTGAAATAATAAACGCAAGTCTTCCCGAGCAGGAACTTAAATTCACACAGTGGTTTTATTGCGACTGTCTTATGGATTACTACCGCACAGAGGCTTTCAGCGAGGAGCACTGGCGCATAATTGAGAATTTCATAAAAACTGCTGTTAAAAACGGTATAAATATGATTCTCACTCCAATATTCACCCCCGCTCTTGATACATATATCGGTGGAGAAAGACCTACCGTTCAGTTGGTGGATATAAAATATGATAACGGAAAATACAGTTTCGGCTTTGAAAAACTCGGCCGATGGATAGATATCTCGAAGAAATGCGGGATAAAATATTTCGAAATGACACATCTTTTC
>JAFVTZ010000117.1 GCA_017502965.1 Clostridia bacterium | reverse complement strand
TTAGTTCGAATATTTCTTTTTCATACATTTTTATATGTCGATATTCTCTTGGCATACAAAATCCCCCTTCACGGTAGCTGCTTTTATTCTACCATAAAGGGGGTGCTTTTTTCTATTGTCCGTTTTTACTGGACTTGTTCAGATTTTCATCAGGAATTTTTTATCTTGATTTGATATGTGTTTTTTTAATATTATGTTCCTGCAAGTTTCATTACAAGGCTATGGGGCAGGATTTTAGCAAGCAAACGGTAAAACTTATAGAATATGCGGCAGGTGTAAACTGCTTTTTTACGGCTTGATGCTTTGAGTGAGTTTCTTGCCATAATTTCGGGGTTAACTCTTGGCAGAGTGTCAAAAGTGTGACTACTGCCTTTTGCAATTCCCGCAAGGGATAAAAACTCTGTGTCCATAGGTCCGGGACAGCAGGCAAGACAGTTGATTTTTCGGCTTTTGAGTTCTACTCTCAGTGCCCGAGAAAAACTCATTACATAGGCTTTTGTAGAGGAATAAACCGCCATTCGGGTGTTAGGTGCAAAAGATGCTATTGAGCAGGAGTTGATTATTTCGCTGCCCTCGTTCATAAAGGGCAGGGTGAGGCTTGTTGTAAGGGTTAAAGCCTCGCAGTTGAGCCTTACCATTCCGCAGTTGTTTTCAGGGGAAATTTCGGTGAAATCTCCGAGTTTTCCGAAACCTGCGTTATTTATAAGTATTCTGACATTTGCTTTTGTAGTTTTGAGTGCATTGGTATACTCTGCCGCAAAGTTTTCGGCGGTAATATCAAATGGTAAAATCCTGACTTTTTTCGATAATTTCTGCGCCAGAGCTTCAAGTTTATCCGCTCTGCGGGCAATAAGCCATATTTCTTCAATATTATCGCGTGATTTATCAATTTCGAGGGCAAATTTTTCTCCAAGTCCTGAGGATGCCCCCGTAATAATTGCTATATTCAATCAAAACACTTCCTTTCAAGTATATTATATTAGTCTATAAATCATAAATCAAGCCAAAAAAATGACCGAATTTCAAAATTTTTATTGACATAATACGCCTGTTTGGGGTATAATCTATAATCGATAGGTTATGTCACTAAATGACTTGTAACTGCTAAGAACAGATTAAGGAGGGTTCAGCATGAAAAGAACATATCAGCCGAAAAAGCTTCATCGCAAAAAAGAACACGGCTTTTTAAAGAGAATGGCAACAGCTAACGGCCGTAAGGTACTTGCTCGCAGAAGAGCAAAAGGTAGAAAGCAGCTGACATACTAAAAGCCACAAATAAGTGGCTTTTAGTTTTATTATCCGAAAATGAGTAAAATAATAAAGTTAAAAGAAAACTATGAGTTCAGGCGCGCGTATAACAGGGCGAAATCCGTGGTTTGCCCCTATGCTGTGATTTACTTTATGAAAAACCGTTCGGGTGATACAAGACTTGGAATTACGGCAGGTAAAAAGTTAGGAACCGCCGTATCGCGTAACCGCGCTAAAAGGGTTATAACAGCGGCTTTCAGAGGATGTCTGCCGCATATTACCAAAGGATACGATTTTGTAATTGTAGCAAGAACGCGTATTTTAACAGTTAAGAGTACAAAGGTACAAACTGCATTTGTAACCAGTCTTAAAAATGCAGGTCTTTATAATGCTTTTGAAGATGAGCAGATTACTGATTAAACTTATTAAAATCTATCAAAAAAACATTTCGCCGCTCAAAATACCGTGTTGCAGATTTTCTCCTACTTGTTCGGAGTATGCGGTGCAGGCTATAACGGTACACGGAGCATTGAAAGGTTCAGCGCTTGCCCTGTGGCGGATTCTCAGGTGCCATCCGTTTTGCAAAGGCGGATATGACCCTGTGCCCGAAAAGCGAAAAAAACTTTAAAATAACCATCGGTTAAAAACCGGAATGGATGGGCGTATAAATGAATACATTATTTAATTTTATCAATAAGCCGCTTGGTTGGCTTCTTGAAAGTATTGCCGGTCTTTTCGGCGGAAATTTCGCCGCGGCAGTATTTCTTTTTACGTTATTTATCAACATTTTGCTTATTCCGCTGAGTGTGAAAAGTCAGAAATCTTCTGTCCAGCAGACAAGAATCAAGCCTAAACTTGATGCTTTGAAAGAAAAATGCGGTGACGATAAGCAAAAATACAGTATGGAAATGCAGAAACTCTATCAGGAAGAGGGAGTTTCAATGTCAGGCGGATGCCTGCCGATGATTTTCCGTCTGATTCTGATGATGAGTATTTATTGGCTTATTATGCAACCTCTCACTTACCTTATGCACATTGATGCTGAGGTTATTAAAGAGGCAACAACCGCTCTCGGTGATGCTGTCAAGAACGGACGTGCTTCCGAACTTACAATAATCGAAGCGGTTAAGGCAGGAACTATTGAGTTTCCTGAAATTGCATCAAAACTCGGTACGGTTGATTTCGGTTTCTTCGGAATTGACCTTACACAGACACCTAAATTTTCTTTCGATGTTTTCCATGATGCAAAGCCTATCTGGCTTATGCCGATTATCGCATTTGCAGCGCAGATACTTTCAAGTTTGCTCTCTATGAAAATGCAGAAGAAAATCAACCCTGAAGCACCTTCAATGGCAGGAATGATGCTCACAATGCCTCTCATTTCGTTAATTATCGGTTTTTCGCTTCCCGGCGGTGTTACTTTCTACTGGGCTTGTTCGTCGCTTATAGGCGGTCTTATACAGGTCGGTGTTCAGAATTTTTACGGACCCCACAAAATGTTGTCGCGTGAGCGTTCGAAAGAACTTAATAAACAGTGTGATTTTGAAGCAGGCCAAATAGCAAAACTCGGCTCTGCTGACGATGAATAAAGGAGGATTACTCTTGGTTAAGGAAGCAAGAGGCTTCGGAGCTACTATTGACGAAGCAAAGGAAAAAGCAATTGCTGAACTTAAAGCGTCTGATTTTGATGACATACAGTTCGAGGTAATAACAATGCCCAAGAAAAAGGTTTTAGGTCTTTTCGGCGGCTGTAATGCAGAAGTACGTGCCTATGTTGAGGTTGAGGATAAAAAGGTAAAACCCAATAAAAATAGAAAAGAAAACACCTCTAAAAAAGAAGCAGTAAAAAAAGCAGAAAACACTGCAAATAAGGCAGAAGCACTTGCTAAAAAGCAGGAAGAAAAGAAAGTTGAGCCTGAAAAGCAGGAAACTGCAAAACCTGCCGCTATAAAAGAACTTCCCGAATACGGCGAGCCTGTTGACGAATCTCAGATAGAGGCTGACAGCCCTACAGCAAAGGCAATAGCCTATATCAGAACAGTTCTTGCAAATCTTAATTGCGGTGAAATAAAAATAAAAGTTGCAAGCCGTGAAAATGCTTCGAGAATTTTGCTTGATGGAGAGGACCTCAGCATAATTATCGGCAGAAGGGGCGAAACTCTCGATTCTCTGCAGTATCTTGCAGGTCTTGCTGCAAACAACGGCGGCGGTCATTATAAGATTTCGCTTAATATCGGAAATTACCGTGAAAAGCGCGAGGAAACCCTTGTGAATCTTGCAAACCGCATATCTGCTCAGGTTTTGAAAACCGGCAAAAGCCGTACTTTAGAGCCTATGAATCCTTATGAGCGCAGAATTATTCATACAGCAATTCAGTCAATAGACGGTGTTGTTTCAAATTCTTTCGGTGAGGGAACTGCAAGAAGAGTTGTAATTTCGGTAGAGGGAGCGCAGGTGCGTCCTCCAAGATTAAATGACCACAGACGTTCAAATTCTCACCGCTCCGGTTCCCGCCGTCCTGCTCCTGCTAAGAATACAGTTGAGGCACCCGTTCGTGAGCCCAAGCGTGACAGCGATATGCCTTTATACGGCAAAATAAATTAAATTTTTAAAACAATTACTGTGTATTCAAAAGAATGTTGATTTGTTTCTTAAAATGGTAAAATTAAAATAAAAGCGACAGGAGAATTCAAAGTGAACGGGTATAGATTTATATGCGAGAACCCCTTTTTCGGCAAAAAGGGGTTCTCGCGCTCT
>JAFVTZ010000007.1 GCA_017502965.1 Clostridia bacterium | reverse complement strand
TTAGCAAAATCAGAAAGATTTTCATATCCTTTTGTAATACTCTTTAACTTTTCACTGAAGAGTTTGCCTCGCAAAATCAAATCTTCTTCAAAAGGTTCAAGATACGGGTCTGCATTTAAAATTCCTATTTTATCGGTTTTAATCATCCTGCCCACCCCTGACTGTTAAATATATTTTTATTATACAAAAGTTCAAATGAAATAGCAATGATAAGTTTTAGTTTTATTAGCCTTCCCCTTGAGGGGAAGGGGGACCGCTTGCGGTGGATGAGGTGGAAAGATAACTGAGTATATCCAAACATACACCTCTAAAATTTCTGTTTATATCAAGATTTGAATATCTAAAAACAGTAATACCCAAATTATTCAAGTATTCATCTCTTTTTTTATCTGATTTTTGTCCTGACGTTTCATAATGCTGAGAACCGTCTAATTCTATAACAATTTTAGCCTTAGCGCAATAAAAATCAACTATATAATTTCCTATTACTTTTTGTCGGTTAAATGTTATAGGCAATGATTTAAGAAAGTCATACCAAAGATGTCTTTCTTCTTTCGTCATATTTTTGCGTAGCGTTTTTGCATTTGGCGTGAGTTTTTGATTGTTCGTTTTGTTCATATAAAACACCTCATCCGTCACCTACGGTGACACCTTCCCCTCAAGGGGAAGGCTTATAATATAAATTAGCCTTATCGAACCTTTTTATAATTTCTTTTCTTCTTTATACATAGTATCATCTTGTTCTGAAAAGTTTTCCTTTTCAGGGAAAATCATTTCAAAAAGGCTTTGCGCAAAAAGTTCATGCATTTCTTTTTTGGGGTGATTTATGTAATTTGCCAGAAGTTTGGTTGTATCCTCAGTTTTGCTCAAATCTTTCCATTTTGAGTAGCAGTCGCAAACTGCAATATCCATACTTTTTGCCAGTTCGCATGCGGCAGACATAAATTTATCCATTCTGCCGCTGTTTTGCATCTCAGCAGTTTTTGCAGCATAATCCTTATGAACAGGGTGAGTTTCTTCCGCCACATAGGTGTTGAGCATATTAGGTGTCATAAAAATCGTATCACAACCGAAATTTTTAAAGGTTGTAAAAATCTTTTCAAGTGCCGACAAATAAACATCCAAAGACCCGTTTACATCATTAAGCCCGAAGCAGACAATAACAAGGTCGGGATTATGGCACAAAACCTGACTTTCAATTCTGGCAACCGAACTGTTTGCATCCACACCGCCTATTCCCGCATTTATTACATTAACAGGCACATAATTTCGCACCTCGCAGATTTTTTTGCGAAGCAAATTCCAGTAAACCGTTTCGAAATTTATTTCTCCGTATGATAATGCACCGTGGGTCACGCTGTCCCCAAAAGCGACAATATTTATAGGACCGTTCTTTTCGAGCCCTGCTCTTTCCATCAAAATTTTTTCTCTGATTTTCATAAACGTTTCCTTTCTGAGGCTATATATTCTGAAGGGGTGAGCCCTGTTTCCGCTTTGAAAACGCGGCTGAAATAACTGCTGTCATCAAAACCGATATACACGGCTATTTCCGCCACCGTAAACTCGCCTGTGCGCAGGAGTTCTTTTGCAAGGGCAATCCGCTTTTTCAAACGGTATTCTGTCGGAGAACACTGAAAATTTTTATAAAACATACGCCTGAAATGGGTCTCGCTGAAACCGCAGGCATCTGCAAGTTCGCAAACGGAGATATTCTCGCGGTAGCGACTGTCAAGCATTCTTTTTGCGGGTGAAATCTTAGCATAATCGTCAGTTCTCAAACTTTTTTCCAAATTCCTGAAATATTTATATAAAAGTTTATAAAGCAAAGATTTTGCCAAGGGTCTGAACCCTTGCTTTTTTTCTGTCCAGACAGTAAGCAATTTTTGAAGAAGCAGATAAGCCTCAAAACTGTCGTGAATGGTATCGTAAATTTCATCTGAATGGGGCCCCGAAATTTCGAAATTTACGGTAATATGCAAAAACTCTCTGTCACTTTGGTTTTTAAGTTTATAACGGCAATTTTTTGGCAGAAATATCATACAGCCTTCTTCCAACAGCACCTGCTCTTTTTCAAAGCAATAAAGCGCACTTCCGCTTATACTGTAAACAATTCCTGAAACAGGTCTGCCCTCAAGATAACCCGTCTGGGTAGTGTAAGGCTGAAAACTGTATTTATGAACGAGTAAAATTTCCGAAACCGAAAAGTCGAAATCTCCTTGAAAACTATTTTGCAAAATCCTCACCTCATCTTTTATTATACACACAAAACCGCCTTAGTCAATAAATATAAATGGTCGATTTGTCCTGATTTGCGGTCGATATTTCTATTTACAAAATTCTTTGCAGATGTTATTCTTTATTTGAAAGAAGGGGATATAATGCGTCACACAGAAAAACCAAAAATCGGAATAATAGGAATGGGGCATTTTGTATACTGGCCTCAGTTTAACGGACTCAAAGAAGAACTAATGCAAAAACAAAAAAATTTCAGGCAATATTTTTCCGATTCTTCACAGATAATTGACTTAGGATTTGCAGATGATATAGACTCGGCTTTTATCGCTTTGAAAAAAGCGCAGGCGGCGGATTTAGATGCGCTGTTTATAATAATGTCAACCTATATCACCTCAGCGGTAGTTTTTCCTTTTGCAAAATATCTGAAAATTCCGCAGATTCTTGTAGGATTACAGCCGCTAAGCAAACTCGATTTCAACAAAACAACTACATATATTCAACTTTGTAATGACGATATTTGTTCAATGCCTGAATTTACAGGAGTTTATGAACGTCTTGGAGCACCGCCGCCTTTTCTGATAGTAGATGCCGCTCAGAACACCGAGCGGATAAAATGCCGTGTTGCAGAACTCGAAAGAGCAATAACCGCTCTCGCCGCATTCAAATATTCAAAATTCGGCTATCTCGGTCATACTTATGACGGTATGTACGATATGAACACCGACCCCACAGCATTTTCAAAAACTTTCGGGGCGCACGTTAAAATGCTCGAAATGTGCGAACTGGCAGAGTATGTGCAATCTGCTACAGATACAGAGGTAAAACAAAAAGCCGATGAAATTAAATCTGTATTCGATATAAGAGAACCTTCAAACGACCCGCTGACCGATTTTGTTGAGGAAAGTGATATCCTCTGGTCAGCAAGAACGGCGGTAGGGCTTGATAAATTGGTTGAAAACAACGGACTTACAGCACTGGCTTATTACTACAAAGGGGAAAACAATTTTTACGAACGTATTGCCTCAAATCTTATAATCGGAAACTCTTTGCTTACAAGCAGAGGTATTCCGCTTGCAGGCGAAGCAGACCTAAAAACTGCCGCCGCAATGCTTATAATGAACAAGATAGGCGGAGGCGGTTCTTTTGCAGAACTGCACCCATTTGATATCACAGATGATATCGTGCTGATAGGTCACGACGGACCTCACAATATAAATATAAGTGCCGACAAACCTATCATACGGAAACTTAAAAAATTCCACGGTAAATCAGGTTCGGGAATTTCGGTTGAATTTAAACTGAAAACGGGTGATGTGACCCTGCTTTCCTGCTCGGTTGACAGAAACGGAAATCTCAAACTTATTTCTTCTGCGGCAGAATCTGTTTCCGGCGCTATTCCGCAAACAGGCAACACAAACACCAAATGTAAATTTGATATAAGCGTGACAGAGTGGATAGAAAAATGGTGTAATGCAGGACCTACCCACCATCTGGCACTCGGTACAGGTGACCGAAGAAAAGAAATTGAACTGTTTGCAAAAATGGCAGATATAAACCTGATTCAGATTTAGGAGAGTGCTTTATGTTTAAATCAATTACCTTGGAAATGAGTTTAAAACCTTTTAAGCAGACCGACGATGCTTTTATTGAAAAGATTTGCAAAGGCGTGTTCGAGCAATGGCGACCTTATATCAAAGACAGAAAAACTATTTCTGTTATGCTCTGGACAGCGGATGGCAGTGAAATTCTTGATTATACAGGCAACCTCGACCAAGAATTTGAATGGTGCTATCTTTTAGGTAACGCAAATATGCCTATGCTTAAAGAAGACGAGCCAATTTCCTCTAATTTGCACGCAAAGGCGCAAATTTATATGGAAAACCCACCTAAGATGACCTACAGAATACTCAAAAAGATTGTAGATACATTAAAATACGAGGGTAAAAGGCAGTTTCCCGATGCCGAAATTTTAATAGGCGAAACTTTCGACATAGGTCCCGAGTTTGCGATTTCCGATTTCAAATACAACCGCCATCACGAGGTATGCAAAGGAATCGGATGCGATGCGCTCGGGTTTGTTGACTGCACCGCTTTACTCAAAGCAGATAATTATCCTTATGCCGCTTATCCTGACGGACTTCCCGAAAACACCCCTATGGGCACTTTACTCGGCAAACAAACAAATATCTTTTTCAAGGATATGGGATTTGATTATATCTGGCTTTCAAACGGTATGGGCTTTTCATATACTCCTTGGGATAAGGTGGGCAAGATTTTTGACGGCAAGCAGTTTTATCCGGAAAAACTCAGTGCAACAAAAGAAAAGGTTGTGCTTTTCTGGAAATATTTCAGAGAGGCTTGTCCCGATATTCCGATACATACCCGAGGTACAAATCATTCTGTGGGGATAGATTATGCAACAGACGGTGTACCCCTTTATGATATTTATAACGGCAATTTCAACATAACTCCTCCGCCGAATTCCCCGTGGGCGGCTATAAATGATGATATCGGTATTGAAATTTTAGGACAACTCACCCGCAACTGCGAACTGCCTCAGAATGATTATATGTTCCGCTATTATCTGCATGATATCTGGTGGATGAATTCCCCTTGGTATGACCGCTATGAGCAGAATCCTTATGATATTTATATCCCTATGGCACTCTCCCGAATAGATGAAAACGGAGATGTCCAGCCGCCGACACTTATGAATATTCTGGCTATTGATAACAGTATGGGCGGTATGCCTGATTGCTGTGCAAACGAGGTTATGCCCCATCTTTTAAAGGCAGAAAAAGATGCACCTGATGAGCCTTCGCCCGTAGTAATGGTTTATCCTATGCGCGAATATACCACAAATCAGGGAGATTTGCTTTCTGAAATGTACTACGGAGACACATTCCTGCAAAAGGCTCTCAATAACGGTTTTCCTCTGGCAACTGCTGTTTCAACTGATAATTTTGCAAAACACCCGATTGAGGTTTATAAAAAATCAGTTCTGTTAGTGCCTGCCGGATTCGATAATCATACCGCTAAAGAAAAACTTGCAGAATTCGCTCAAAACGGCGGTAAAATTATTGTCTACGGCAGTTGTGAGAAACTCGAAAAAGTGGATTTTGATTGCAAAAAAGTGGATATTTCCGGCGATACAGATAAACTTATGCAGGCACTGAGCGAGTTCGGCTGGTCTATAAAATTCAAGACCCTAAAACCCGAAATCAAACTTCCTGCTATTACTATCCACCGCAATGATAATGCCACCTATTTTTCTGTTTACAACCGCAACACCACCACAGAAACCTACCTAAAAACACCTTTGGGAGCCCCCATTCTTAACGGACTTGATACAAGACTTTCAGATGGCTATTCGGTTTATACATTCAGCCGCAGTGAACACAGAGAATGCCGTGTGTTTGTAAAACAAAAAGAGGGAATACTCCGTTCAAGAGAAATGCCTGTTGCAAACAGAAAATACCGCCGCAAAATACAAATTACAGGGCTTGAAAACGCCGAGGTATTCCTGTTTGCTGAGGATTACTGCAAAACTGCCGCAGCAGTCGGCGGATATGAATTCCGAAACGACAACGATATGAACACTCCGCAGGATTTCTGGGAAGTAATAAACGACCCTGAAAACGGATGCTATCTGCACGCGAAAAATGTTTCAGGCACTATCTATCTTGCAATGCCCTTCCCCGACCAGATGTAAACAAGCAAAAAACAAACGCCTCGGATATCCGAGGCGTTTTTTATTAATTATTTACACTGTCGATAAATCTGAGGAATGCAGCCATACCTTCACTGTCGCGTTTATAAACACCTGCGTGTTCAAGAACTTTTCCGAAAACAATACCGATTTCCTCTTTTAAAATTCCATCAATATTATCTCGGTTAAGGTCTTTATGACGGCTGACTATATCTTTAGCCCAATCAGCATGTTTTGAAAGTGTTTCATCATTATCTATATTCTTTCCCTCTAAAATAGCATCCGCTAAAAGAGCCATTTCAGTTTTAAGTCTTGCAGGAAGAACGGCAAGACCCATAACCTCAATAAGACCGATGTTTTCTTTCTTTATATGGTGCAGTTCTGCGTGAGGGTGGTAAACTCCGAAAGGATGCTCCTCAGTAGTGATATTATTTCTTAATACTATATCAAGTTCGAAATTATCACCGTTTTTGCGGGCAATAGGTGTTACTGCATTGTGAGGCTCACCGTCAGTGTAAGCGAAAATGAAGGCATCTTCGTCGGTGTAATCAGTCCAACAGTCAAGTATCTTTCCTGCAAGAGCGCAAAGTCTTTCTTTATCGGGGCAGGAAAGTCTGATAACCGACATCGGCCATTTTACAATGCCTGCTTTAATATCTTCAAAGCCTTTAAAAGAAATCTCTTTTTCAACAGGCGCTTTTGCCATTGCAAAAGTATAACATCCGCCCTGAAAATGGTCGTGGGCCAGAATAGAACCGCCAACTATCGGAAGACCTGCATTTGAGCCCATAAAATAATGGGGGAACTGACTTACAAAATCGAGCAGTCTTTTAAATGTGTTAATACTCACATTCATCGGAGTATGTTCAGCATTGAATGCAATACAATGCTCGTTATAATAAACATAGGGAGAATACTGCAAACACCAGTTTTCACAATTTAAGGTTATAGGTATAATGCGGTGATTCTGTCTTGCAGGGAAATCAATTCTTCCGCTGTAACCCTCGCATTCCTTGCAAAGCATACATTTCGGATATCCTGATTTGGGAGCATTTTTTGCCGCCGCAATCGCTTTGGGGTCTTTTTCGGGTTTTGAAAGGTTTATTGTTATATCGAGTGTGCCGTATTCGGTCTCGGTCTCCCATTTTACATCCTTTGCTATGCGGTAGCGGCGTATGTAATCACTGTCACCGCTAAGTTTGTAAAAATATTCAGTAGCGGCTTTGGGAGAATCGCTGTAAAGCGCAAAGAATTTATCTGTAACCTCAGAGGGGCGTGGCATCATAGCACCCATAAGACGGGTATCAAAAAGGTCGCGCTCGGTAACAGTATCATCAATAATGCCTTTTTCTACAGCAAAATCAAGAATTTCTTTCAGAGTATCTTCAAGGCATACATCTTCAAAAGTTTCCTCATCTTCAATACCGTTAAGACTTAAAATCTCAAGCACTCTGTTTGTAACATAAGCCTCATCACGCTTTGTAAAAAGACCTTTTGAAAGACCGTAGCAAATAAGTTTTCTTATACTTTTATCTATCATTTTAATCACCTTGGTTAATTATACTATATCCGATACCCATCTGTCAATCGCAGTTATTCTCAAAAAGAGTGCACCCGAGATAGATAAAATGACCTATTTTTTTATCAAGCAAATCGGTGGAACAGTTAAAATACTCCGCAAGACAGGATTTGCAAAGAAACTCTTTGGGCTCCATATCAATCAGTTTTTTATAAAGTCCCACCTCATTAAAAGACAGAACAGCCCCGCATTTTTTACAGTTTGCCATAATTAAATCTTGGGAGTTATCTTGTAAAGACGGCAGCCGTGAGGCGGAATTTCAGCATAGATAGTAGTGTTGACAGGTTTGATTTCTTCGCCTGACCACAAATCTTTAACGGTGTATTCGAGCGGAATATCTGCTGAAAGTCCCAATAATTCTTCGGTCACAAAACGGTATGCTTTGGTATCTGTAAAATTAAAGAAACCTACTGCAAGTGAGCCGTCTTCAAGGATTTTAACATAGGTGTATGTATCTTCAGGGTCAGACATATCGTCACAACTGTTTATAATGAACGGACGGTTGAGTTCGCTATCCTGATTTATTGCAAGAATTTCTTTATTAAAGAGAATGTTCTTGGTTTCTTCATCCATTTCGCGGATATCACAACCTATCATAAGAGGTGAGCCCATAAGTGCCCAGAATGTAAAGTGAGTGCGATATTCTTCTTCTGTACATCCCGTAAGCGCGCAGAATCCCTTGCCTTTCATTCCTACAATCAGCATATCAAGGTCGGCAAAGCAGTTTATCCAGTTGCGGTTTCCGACTGAGATAGACTTTTTAGCAAGATTTTTAATATGCTGCCAAGAATCCTTTATATCGCCCGTAACACGCCACATATTAGCGCCTGTTGTGTCTATCCAGTCCTCGGTCTGGTCATGACCCCAGGAACAAGCCGAGAAAAGAATATCTCTGCCTGAATTTTTAAGTGCCAATGCCATTTTGCGGTACAAATCAGGACCGGGCACATTTTTTGGGCGGTAGCAATAGTCGTATTTAAGGAAATCTATGCCCCACTCTGCAAAGGTTTTGGCATCAAGATATTCGTGGTTAAAACTGCCGGGATAAGCATCGCAGGTCATAGTTCCAAGGCAGGAATACATACCGAATTTAAGACCTTTTGAGTGAACATAGTCTGCAACAACTTTCATACCATTGGGGAATTTTTCTTTGCTTGCAATGAGTCTTCCCTCGCTGTCACGCTGTTTTTCAGACCAGCAATCGTCGATTACAAGATACTCGTAACCCAAATCTTTAAGACCTGTTTCAACCATAGCATCAGCCATTTCTTTGATTAAATCCTCGCTTATGTCTCTGCCGAAGGTGTTCCAGGTGTTAAATCCAAGAGGCGGTTTATGGATTGTCATTTTTAATTACTCCTTTGTTTCAAATATTAAAATATCTCCTGCACCGAGGGTTGCTTTTATTTCGGTGTCGGATTTTTTAGTTATGTTGCCGTGGTTAATTTTGGAAATTTTTAAACTTTCCTTTATTTTCAGGTCAAACTCAATTTCACTGTCGGAATAGTTAACGGCGGTTATCGCAAAACTGCCGTTATCGAGCGGATGCTCTGTAATTCCGATAAAGGGTGAACTTTTTTCTGTTACAATACAGTCAGTATGTTTTTTTAACAGATATTCATAAAGTTTATAATACTTTTTACCCTCTTCGCAGTAAAATGCGTTTTTCTGGTCTGCAAGATAGATTTCAGGAGCAAAACTCAGGAAATATATCTTTCCTTTACCGTAATTCTTAACCGTTAAAGCGGGATTTGAATCCTGCTCTCTGGCTAATACCTCACAGTCAACAGGCGACAAGTCAAGTCTTCGTTTAGAATATAGAGTAAGGCTCTCGCCCATACAGTCAAAAGTAACCTTTTCGGATGTTCTTCTCTCGCTGTTTCCGAGGATTTTGCAGCCGCTTATCTTTTCAAGATCCGATACAAATGCATCGTTCCAGGAAATATAAAGCACAGCGCCCTCTTCACGAACTCGTCTTAACAGTTCGTTCTGGGTTCTGAGCGGCATTGCCTGATCACAAAGCGAGGGCATAATATAAACATCCGATTTCGGGATTTCATAATCACTGTCAGCAAACTGCAGTTCAAAACCTGCCTGTTTTGCCATAATAAAACTTGTATACGCCACAGCCCAGTTATCCTGATCGGGAGTAAGTATGCAAACGGCGTGTCGCCTGCGGGGCGGCAAAGTCTGAAAAGAATTTGTAAACTCTTTCATATTCTTTATAACGTCTGCCAGCGGTTTATAACTGCCGTCTGTCCGGATAATTCCAAGTTCCCTTTCAAGACCGCACCAGTCATAAGGCGGAAAATCAAGATTTGTCTGGTCGTGAGCGCACCACCATAAAACTCCCGTATTTCCGTTTGCCCAGAGTGAGTTCATATTGGCTTTGAGATATACCGCCGCAGTTTCTTCACAGCCGAGCATATTTCCAAGCGTTCCTATCTCTTCGCAAAGGCAAGGTTTCTGACCTAAATCAGAGTAAAAAGTGCTTTCTGCGGTTGAATGAAGTCGGCTTTTCATAGAAGCAATACTGTCAGTATAACAATGAGGAACATAAGCAGGATAAGGATGAACTGTGGTAACATCACAAATCTCGCCTATATCAGATGGGGTAATCTGACCTCTCATCTGAAGTCCGTGCAAACCTGCCACAACCGGTCTTGTGTTATCAGCAGCTCTTATGGTGTTTACAATGGTGCTGAGCCATACCCAGTATTCATCCTGAGCAGGTTTCTGGTTTTCTACCCAACACAAAACATTGGTTTCGTTTCCAGGTTCCCAGGCAACAATATTTTTAAAGCCTTTAAACCTTTCAACAAAATACTTAACAAAGCGGATTTCCCATTTAACTGCCGTTTTGCAGGTTATCGGGTTTCGGTTATAAAATGCAGGCGGGAAAAACATTCTGCCGCTCATCCATCCGTTTATCAGGCAGACAAGCAGTTTAAGCCCGTATTTATCCGCAATTTTTACAAATTTTTCAAACCGCTCTATCATAACAGGGTCAACCCCTGCAACACCCTCTGGAGATTTATCAAGAGGTTTACCGTTTATTCGCATCTCCCTGCGTCCGCTATGATAAAATGTTATAGGCTGAAAATCTTCCCAAAGAGGAAAAACCCTCAGGGTTTCTATGCCGCATTCACTGAGTAGTTTAAGGTCGTTTTCAACAACACTTTCATCCCAGTTGCGCCACATATATGTACCCGCGTGAGAAGCCCAGTAATTACAGCCCAGCGTAAAGCCTTTATCTATCAAATTAAACACCGCCTTTAAGCCACTATACTTATATGAGCATTTTAGCATTTATGAAAGATATATGCAATATC
>JAFVTZ010000116.1 GCA_017502965.1 Clostridia bacterium | reverse complement strand
GGGGAGCTTTCGGATTTTGCGGTGCAGTATGCAGAGGCATTGTCGGGAGCGGCAAGTCTGCCGGTTATAATTTGTGACAGGGACCACTGTATTGCGGCGGCAGGAATTTCAAAAAAAGAAGTCCTTGAAAGAAGGGTGACACCCTCACTTGAAGATATTATGGAGCAGCGCAGAGCGGTTAATTTTTCAAAAAGCGATTCCAAAGGAGCACTTGAAGGAATATCTCAGGATATAAGTGCGGCTGTGCCGATAATAAACGGCGGTGACGTTGGCGGAGCGGTAGTTCTTTTGAAAAGTGATGACAGTGCAGAGGCAAGTGAAGCAGATATTAAACTTATTAGTGTTGCTGCAGAATTTTTAAGCAGACAAATAGATTAAAGAATTTTCAGGCTGTCCTATGGATAGCCTGAATTATTGTTTAGCGACACGCCGCTAAACAATAATTAGTGAATAGTGAATAATGAAAAGTGAATAGTTAAGGTGTTTTTGCATAGCAAAAACAAATATAAAATCGTTCCGCAAAGCGGAACACCGAAATTATTCATTATTCATCATTCATTTTTCATTCAAACCGAAGGTTCGCTAAACATTAATCTATTAGCAGCACTTATGCAATCTGATATTATCATAGAGGCTAAGTTGAAAAAAGCGGATTTTACAGAGAATTAACATATATGCGTATTGTAATCTAAAGCAATAAATGGTAAAATAAAATCAGAATAATTTAAGTTGGTGAATGTGATGTTGAGAAAAACAAAAATAGTCTGCACGATAGGACCTGCCTGCACAGATGAGGAAACTATAACCCAGATGTGCCTTGCGGGAATGAATGTAGCACGCATGAATTTCTCGCATAATACCTATGCGGAACACGGCGAGCGCATACGTCTTGTTAAAAAGGTGAGAGAAAAACTTGGCATGCCTATTGCTATTATGCTTGACACTAAAGGCCCTGAATACCGAATCAAGACATTTAAGGACGGCAGAATAAATCTTGAAAAAGGGCAGAAATTCATATTCACCGCTGAGGAGATAGATGGGGACGGAACCAAGGTTTCTGTAAATTATAAGGAACTGCCTCACGAACTTTTAAAGGGAGATACAATTCTCCTTAATAACGGACTTTTAACCTTTGAGGTTGAAAGCACGACCGAAACCGATGTAATCTGCAAAGTTGTGGTAGGCGGAGAACTTTCTGACAGAAAGAGTATGAGTTTTCCGAACAAAACCCTCAAACAGGTGTATCTCAGCGAGCAGGACAAGCAGGATATTCTTTTCGGTGTTCAGAATGATATCGATTTTATTGCCTGTTCGTTTGTTTCCTGCAAGCAGGACCTTTTGGATGTTAAAGAATTTCTTGCCGAGAACGGTGTTTCTGGTATAGATATCATTGCGAAAATCGAAAACCGTTCGGGTGTTGATAATATAGAGGAGATATGCGAAGAATGTGACGGCATAATGATAGCAAGAGGCGATATGGGTGTTGAGATACCTTTTGAGGAACTGCCTGCTATCCAGAAACAACTTATTACAAAGTGCCGACTTCTCGGTAAAAGAGTTATAACCGCAACCGAAATGCTTGAGTCGATGATTCATAACGCAAGACCTACAAGAGCCGAAATTTCTGACGTTGCAAACGCGGTTTATGACGGTACAAGCGCTATTATGCTGTCAGGTGAAACTGCTGCTGGCAATTATCCTGTACTTGCAGTTGAAACTATGGCGAGAATTGCCGAAAACACAGAGCAGAATATACATTATGCCAAGAGATTCTTAAACCGTGAATTTAAAATCAAAAATACGGTTGACGCTATTTCTCATGCAACCTGCGGAATGGCTATAGATATTGACGCCAAGGCTATTGCTGTTTGTTCGCTTTCTGGAATGACAGCGCGAATGGTTTCGCGATTCAGACCGCATGTCAGCATTATGGGTATAACCACAGATGAGAAAACCTGGCGCAAACTTGCCCTTTCCTGGGGTATTGTTCCGCTTATGTGCGAGAATTATACCTCTACCGATGTTTTGTTCTATACCGCCGCTAAACTCACAAAAGAAACTCTCGGTCTTCAGAGTGGTGACAAGATAGTTATGACAGGCGGTGTCACTAACGGCAAATCAGGAAATACAAATCTTATTAAGGTTGATACTGTTTGATTTTATTTAATTGACATTTTCTGGGAATTGTGGTAGAATATTTCTACAATTAAGGAAGGTGTTACATTATGAGAACAGCAGGTATTATCCGTGCGGTTGACAAAATGGGACGTATTGTCATACCAAAAGAAATCCGCTCGCAACTCAATATTCAGAACGAAACTGACAGTGTTGAAATTTCTGTTGAGGGGGATACCATCATCATCAGAAAGCATCACCCTGCGTGTTTGTTTTGTGAAACGCTTGAAGACAGTATAAAATACAAAGGCTATACCATTTGCGGAAACTGTATTCAAAAACTTTATGAAATTAAAGATGAAGTAAACTGAAATTCAATTTTATCCAAAAAGAAAACTCCTACCCGTCGGGTAGGAGTTTTTGCATATAAAGATTTATTCGGCTTCCTCTTCTTTTTCTTTAGAAAGAATGAGGTTTACTATGATACCGAGAATAAGTGCGGTAGCGATAGATGTGATTGTGATTTTGCCGAATGAAAGTGAAAGTCCGCCGATACCTGCGATAAGAATTGCAGAAGCAACAAAGAGATTTCTGTTGCGGCCAAGGTCAACTTTCTGAACCATTTTAAGACCGCTTACTGCGATGAATCCGTAAAGTGCCATACATACGCCGCCCATTACACAAGGGGGAATGGAGTTTACGAAAGCCACAAAAGGAGTGATAAATGAAACGAGAATAGCACCGATAGCGGCAGTGATTATAGTGATTACAGATGCATTTCTTGTGATAGCAACGCAGGCAACAGACTCACCGTAAGTTGTGTTGGGGCATCCGCCGAAAATTGCACCTACGATAGAGCCAACGCCGTCACCGAGGAGAGTTCTGTGAAGACCGGGTTTTTCGAGCAAATCTCTTTCAATAATAGAAGAAATGTTCTTATGGTCAGCAATATGCTCAGCGAAAACAACGAATGCTACAGGAATATACGCCATAGCGATAGTACCGATATAAGCGCCTGAGATTTCGCCTGCACCCTTGATAGCGGTTAAGAATGTGAAATCGGGGAAATCTATAAAGGTGTTAAGATTAACTCCGTTTGCTACAAGATTTGAGAAATGAGAGAAATTGATTATCTGAAGAGCAAGATTATCTGTTGCCTGACCGATAACTGTGAAAATGGCTGCAACAGCATATCCTGCAAGTATACCTATAATAAAAGGAATGAGTTTTGCCATTTTTTTGCCGTAGGTTGAGCATAACATTGTAACGATAAGGGTTATAACACCAACTAATATGCAAAGGAGAGGATTTGCAACAGATGCACCGTTAACATCTGAAATTCCGCCCTTCTGAAGGTCGCCGACTGCGTTTCCTGCGAGAGAAAGACCGATTATAGCAACTGTAGGTCCGATAACTACAGGAGGCATAAGTCTGTTTATCCAGTTAACGCCTACGAATTTAACGATAATGGCGATAATAACATAAACAAGACCTGCAAATGCAGCACCCATTATAAGTCCGAGATAACCGAGCTGCATTGAAACGCCGCCTGCAAATGCTGCGGACATTGAGCCCAAGAATGCGAATGAAGAGCCTAAAAATACAGGGCTTTTTGCTGCTGTGAAGAGTACATACACGAGAGTACCTATGCCTGCACCGAAAAGTGCTGCTGCGGGGCTCATGTCGTTGCCTATAATTACGGGAACAACCAAAGTTGCCGCCATAATTGCAAGCAGTTACTGGATTGCGAAGACAATAACCTGACCAAACTTCGGTTTGTCTTCTACGTTGTAGATCATTTTCATTTTAAAATTCCTCCATTTTCCCTTAAAGCGGTTTGCCGCATAAGAGTTTCTATATACCGCGTATATATGATAGGTGTCATAAATTATAAGGGTACACATATAATATATATAACGCGACATATCGTATTAAATATATCACAGTACAGGCTGTTTGTAAAGTTTTTTTAATATTTTCGGCATACGATATTTTGTGGTTGACCTTTTTATAAGGCATAAAAAAACACCACTTTTAGTATAAAAAGGGCTATTTTAAGCCGTTTTCTGCACAATGCGGTGGCTTTTTTGTAGGAGTGCACAAGTCAATTGGCAAAAAATGTCAAAAAAGTGCGGCATAAAAAGGTTACAAACCTGTAACTTTTTAGATTTTGTAACCTTTTATGAGCAAAATGCACAAAATCACACCCGAATTCTGCCTTGACATAACCTCATTTTTTATATATAATAGCCAACGTCCTGAAAATCACACAGATCAAAGGAGTATTTTATGTTAGAAAAAATAAAGTACAATCTTTCCGGAATCATCTCCGGTACAAAGATGCGCATGGCTTGTTTGGCAGTACTTACTGCTATAACAATTGCGGCAGTTACTTTACTCGGAAATTCGGTTTACACTGTAAATGTTTTTGACGGTGAAAAATCTTATACCGTTCGCACGCTCAGCAGCAATGCTTTGTCAGTGCTTTCTAATTTGAATCTTAAATCCCAGAATTTTGATGTAACCGAAACTGATGTAAAGGGCAGAACAACATCTTTAAAGATTGCTTATACCTATCCCGTATATGTAACCTGCGGAGAAAAGACCACAGAGGTTGTTTTCTGCGGCGGTACAGTTGAGGATGCACTTTATGCAGCAGGATACACTGTTGACGAGTTTGACTTTGTTGAACCTGCGGCTGATAAGGAAATCACATCTACTGTTTATATCGACTATGTTGATGTAGACTATGTAAACGGAAATTACACCGAGGCAATACCTTTCAAAACCGAAACTGTTTATTCGGACAAAACAAATAAAGGTGTTACAACTCTTGTCCAGAAGGGCAGCGAGGGTGTAAGACAGGTTAGTTACACAGAGAAAATCGTAAACGGTGTGTCACAGGGAAAAACCGTTACAGCATCTACTGTTATTACCGAAGCGGTAAACGCTAAAAAAGTTGTCGGCACTAAAGAAATTATAAAATCAGTTAAGACCAGTGCTGATGTTAAGTCAATTTCAGTTCTTTCTCCTAAAAAGGAAATCGAACTTGATGCAAAGGGAAATCCTGTTAAATTCAAGTCTAAAATGACCGTTCGTGCTACTGCTTATACCTACACAGGATACAACTGTTCAACAGGTGTTGCTCCGAAGCCGGGTTATATAGCAGTTAACCCCAAGGTTATCCCTTACGGCACAAAACTTTATATCAAATCTCCTGACGGCAAGATTATCTACGGTTATGCCGTAGCCGCAGACACAGGCGGATTCATCAAAAAACATCCTACAGGAATTGACCTGTTTATGTCAACCGCAAGCGCTTGTAAGTCTTTCGGTGTGCGTAATATGGAAGTTTATATATTAGAATAATTCAGGATATAAAAAAGCAGGCTGTCTTTAAAGACAACCTGCTTTTGAATTTATTTTAAGTTAATACCGTACTGTGAAAACGGAATTATTTCTGCGTTCAGTTTTTTTACAAAAAATGGGTTAAGTTTGTATGGTATGTCACTTCTCGTACCAATTAATTCTACTTGTTCTAATCTTAAGATTGAAAAACCGTTACATTCCTGAATTTGAAAATAGTATTTTCTGTCAGAAGTAAAGTCTTTTATCAAAATTGTAGATTGTTCAAAATCAAAGGTAAAGGATAAATCAACCGAATTGCTTGCAAGTTGTAATCGGTTTATAATATCTTCTTTGGTGGAGAAGATTTTATATACAAATTTACGCATTGTAGAATCATAATTGATAATGTTTCCGGTTGTCTCTTTATGTTCTTTATAAAGCGGAATATTTATAGCCAATACAAGAGGAACTAAAAGTAAAACAATTATTGCAATCAAAATAATAAATTCCAAAATATCTCACCCTTTTAAGAATAACATAAAATGTCGATTTAAGCAACAAAAAACAGTGTAGAGTAAAAGAATGGATAAGAGTGAAAAGTGAATAGTGAAGAGTTAAAAAGTAAAAACCCTCAGACTAAAAAGTCAGAGGGTTTTTGGTGGAGATGAGGAGAATCGAACTCCTGTCCGAAAATCTATCCGTACCGGCGTCTCCGAG
>JAFVTZ010000006.1 GCA_017502965.1 Clostridia bacterium | reverse complement strand
GCTTTACACCGCCCTGATGAAGCGATTTTGCATATTCAACAATATCGTCATAAAGGTCGGTTTTACTGCCGATTTCATCAGCCGTATATGAGAAAAGGTTGAGTTTTTCATAAAATCTTGTTTTTTTATCTGAAACTGCACTCACTGTTGGCGGTGCTTTCATATTTGGATTAGAAAGGTCCGCACCGCTCCAGAAAGCAAGATTCGCGTTGTTATAACCGTAATTTTCATAAAGCATCTTTTGGGTATCATAATCAGTACCGTTAATAAAAATTCGGTTTTTAGCCGCCTCAACTGCCATCGCTTTATAATATTTGGGCGCAAACAGATTAAAGTAGCTGCCCTGAGTCTGCACTTTACTTAAAGTTATATCCCATACTCTGAGGCACACATCAAATGTGCGTGTTAAATTTTCAGAAACAAGACTTACAGTCGCAGTATAATCCCCTGCTATAGCCTCTCTCGGTATCAGCACATCAATGAAGAAAGGCTGAACAGTATCAGAAGGAATACAGTATGGCAAAGCCGTAAATCTCGCACCTGACAGTTTTTCTCCCGTTTCAGGATTTAAAACAGGTATAAGCGCATCGGGAATTTCACCTGTTTTTTCTGTTATCAGTTGTTTGCCTGTTTTTGGGCTTGATTTTTCAACTGTTACATAATGCTCTCTGTAAACCGTAACATTCTGTGCAGAAATTTTATTTCCGTTTTTATCAGAAAAATCGCTGAAAACAATATCATTTATTACAAGTTCGCTGTCAGAACTGTTTCCAACTGCTATCTGGAAGGATTCATACTCACCCTTAGCGCCGACAAGCGAATAGGTTTTATTGCGATTATTTTTATCTGCTTTTCTGATTCTTTCAAGCGGGTTTTCTGTCCAGAATTCAAAACCTTCAAAATCTAAAGATTCTTTACTGCGGTCTGTCAGCAACATTTTACGGAGAACTGCAAGGTCTGTGCCTGATAGCCCTGAAATATCATCAAGTTCACAAGCCTCAGCGGAATACAAAACATTTATGCCACCGATATGCTTTTTAAATCTTATAAGGTCCCGTACATCAATACCGCTGTCAGCATTGACATCTCCTGATTCGGGCAAAGCCTTCATACAAGAAGTTACATATACATCTGCTTTTTCGGGCATTGTAAAACTGTAACTGTTGCCCACATTTTCAAGCGGTAAAATATTTACCTTGCCGTCAGAATCAGTAAATTTTGCCTCAACACTGTTTTCAATTACAGCATAGCCGTTTTCGGGAGTAACAGTAAAGTTTACGGTCTGACCTGCATTTGCGTTAAGAGCATCGCTTAAAACCGAGCCTCCCAGAATCGGTGTAACAGAGGCATCATCAATATACAAAAGACCTCTTGTGTAATCCATTATTACCTTGATTTTTAAACTCTGTTGTTCCTCGGGGATATCTGTAACATCAACGCTTAATTTCTTCCAATCATTTACAGCGTAGATATGCTCAGATTCGATTACTGTATCACCGTAAGAAACTTCTAAATATACACCGTTCGAATAATTGTTGATACCCCACGGTAATTGCTCGGTTTCTGCCGCCTTTACCCACACGCTTACTTTGTAAGAACGGGTATCCTTAAGTGCAACTGTTTTTGACGCACTGATAATTGTACTGCTGTCACTGCTTGTAAGGAGCATTGCATTTCCGCTGATTCCGTCAGTGTGGCTTAAAGTACGGCCGCTGTTATGAAGATATGTACTCCAACCGTAAAACTTATTTGCGGCTTTATTATAATCTTCAAAATCACCGTTCTCTATTATGTTTTCATCATCTTCGCAGACAACATTACCGACATATTCTTCAAAGCGCATATCAGCAATATAAATATTGCATTTCATAATATATACACTTATGCCGACTTTAAAATTATAATTTTTCCACGCCGAATTCAGCCACTCGCTGTCAACAATCATACTGAGTTTTTGCCAACCGTTCATTGTTTTGACAGATTTGCTATGTATGTAATCCTCTTTATTACAATTATTCTTTCCGACAGAAAGGCTGACACTACCTGTATTGTTAAATGCTGTACCTTCAACCCAACAATCATTTTCAGCATCATAAACATCTGAATAATCAAGTTTTATCCACGCGCTGAAACGGTAGGTCTTATTTCTTGTGAATTCAGGCATATCCTTGGTAGAAAATGTTGCAAACTGTTTATCATTGGCTGACTGGGTTGTATATGTCAGTTTTGCCGCAACTCTTTCTTTTCCGTTTAAATTAACAGTCACCTGTTCGTGATTAAGAGCATAACTGCCTTTGCCCGAAATTGTAAAACCTACAAAACGGTTTGATGTTTCAGCAGACAGAGAATCATCATAAACGCTGAAATCACCGTTTTGCAATATGTTTTTTGTTTCAATAAAGGTAGGAGCCTGACTTTCAGCAGAAACGCTTGGAAACTTTATATACAGAATACCTGTTATCAGAGTAAAAATCAGAAAAACCGATAAGATTTTTGTCAGATTTAACATTTATTTACTCCCGTTATTTCGAATTTTCATCACCGAGTTTTATTCTGTTATCCTGCAACACCTG
>JAFVTZ010000115.1 GCA_017502965.1 Clostridia bacterium | reverse complement strand
ATCTTTGCTTTGCGGGATATGATACTGTTGACCTTGCTGAGAAATACGGTACTCCTTTGTACCTTATGGATGAGAATAAAATCCGTCAGCATGTGAGGGTTTATAAAACCGCTATGGCAAAGTATTTTCCCGAAGGCTCCCGTCCCGAGTTTGCGAGCAAGGCTTTTTCCTGCAAGCAGATTTACAGGATTATGGCTGAGGAAGATATTGATATTGATGTTGTTTCCTGCGGTGAGATTTACACTGCTTTTTCGGCAGGTTTTCCGATGGAAAGATGCTATTTCCACGGTAATAATAAAACAGATGCGGATATCCGTTTCGCTATTGAGAAAAAAGTCGGCTGTTTTGTTATAGATAATGAGGACGAAATGTTCGCCCTTAATGAAATTGCAGGAGAGATGGGTGTAAAACAAAAGGCGCTGCTTCGTGTTACTCCCGGTATAGACCCTCACACTCATAAAAAGATTTCGACAGGCTCTGAGGAATCAAAGTTCGGAAATTCCATTAAAACAGGTCAGGCTCTGGAGCTTACAGAAAAACTGCTCAGCCTTGAGAATATAGAACTTTGCGGTTTTCATTGCCATATCGGTTCTCAGATTTTTGAGTCCGAGCCTTTTAAAACTGCTTCGGAAATGATGCTTGAATTTATCCTTAAGGTAAAGGAAACTTGCGGTTTTGTGCCAAAAAAACTCAATCTCGGCGGCGGTTTCGGTGTGAGATATACCGAAAAAGACCCTGTTATTGATTACTGTGAAAAAATCCGCGAGGTGGCAGATTATTTAAAGGCTCAGTGTTCGGATTTAGGACTTGATGTTCCTGAAATTCTTATGGAGCCTGGCAGGAGCCTTGTTGCCGATGCGGGAATGACTCTTTATACCGTAGGCTCGGTAAAGGAAATAAAAGGTTATAAAAATTATGTGTCAATAGACGGCTCTATGGCAGATAATCCAAGATATACCCTTTATGAATCGCCTTATACTGTGATTCTTGCATCCCGTGCAGAAGATGAAAAAAACTTTTGCGCTACTGTTGCGGGCAGATGTTGCGAATCGGGTGACCTTATTCAGGAAGATGTTCTGATGCCAAGACCCCAAAGGGGTGAAATCCTCGCTGTTCTTACAACGGGTGCTTATAATTACTCGATGGCATCTAATTATAACCGGATTCCGAGACCGCCTGTTGTGATGCTCTCGGATAAGGGCGATTATGTTGCGGTAAAACGCGAAACTTTTGATGATGTTTGCGCGCTTGATATATAAAATAAATTGCATACTATTGTAAATAAATTTTGTTGGCAGCACTTAGGGAAATTGTTGTGTACAGGGAGGCTAAATTAAAAATATGGTGCATATAGGTAATGATTGGGATGCCATTCTGGCGGACGAATGGGAAAAACCTTATTATAAAAAACTGCGTCAGTTTTTGAAAAGTGAATATACTTCCCGCACTGTTTACCCTGATATGAACGATATTTTTAATGCGCTCAAATATACCTCTTTTGAAGATACCAAGGTGGTTATAATCGGTCAGGACCCGTATCACGGTATCGGTCAGGCGCACGGGCTTTGCTTTTCGGTTAAAAAAGGTGTTGTGCCGCCGCCTTCGCTTAAAAATATTTTCAAAGAATTAAATTCCGATATCGGAAAAGAAATTCCACCCCACGGCGAACTTGTCGACTGGGCAAAACAGGGCGTTTTGCTTCTTAATAATGTGCTTACTGTTCGTGAGGGCGAGCCCACAAGCCACAAAGGTATGGGCTGGGAGCAGTTTACTGATAGGGTGATTTGCGAACTTGATAAAAAGGAAACTCCCGTTGTGTTCCTGCTCTGGGGTGCTCACGCTCAGAAAAAAGCCGAGATTATTAGAAATCCCATACATAAGAAACTGATGTCTGTGCACCCGAGTCCGCTGTCTGCAAGTCGCGGATTTTTCGGCTGCCGCCATTTTTCAAAAACTAACGAGATTTTAAAATCCAACGGCTTAAAAGAAATAGATTGGTAAACAATAATTTTAAAACCCTGACAATATTGTCAGGGTTTTAATTTATGTTTTTTGTTTTTAATTTTATCGGGTAATATAAATGCAAACGGTAGTAAAACAAATACAAGTACGAGTCCCACTATTATATCTATAATTGAGTGCTGTTTTAAGAAAACTGTAGAAATGCTGATAAAAATTGTAAGGATTATAAAAATTGTCCGGGATAGTGCTGAGTTTAAACCTTTGCAGTTCCACGAGCCAAACAAAACTGCAAATGAACCTACAACATGAAGCGACGGGCAGACGTTTGTATTAGTATCAAACTCGTAAAAACCTTTCATAAAATTAACAAGGAAATTATCACGGTCAAAAATCAGAGGTCTGAGATTTTGCTCGGTAGGGAAAAGAATGAAAATCAAAGTTGTAACCCCGTAGGACAGTATTATAAAATACATCAGTTTTTTGAAACTCGGGATATCAAAAAGTAATGTATAAATATGTATAAAAAACAAAAAAGGAAACCACAGCAAATAAGGAATCACAAAATATTCGCAAAAGGGAATAACCGCATCAAAGGCACACTCCACCGCAATAAAATCCCGTTCTATTCCTCTTTCTAAAAACCAGAAAACAAGCCCGAACAAAGGCCAGAAAAGAAGTAAAAACAGATGCCTGAATTCATCACTTGTAATATTACTGAGTCTTAATTTTCTATAATCAACAATTTTCAAAAAATCACTTCCCTTTTTCGGTTTGGAATTCATTATACCATCAATCTATATTTATAGCAACTAATAATTCGTTAATTTTTTGAGATAATAAAATGTGGAATATTTTTTATCTGGAGGAAGAAAGAATGAATAATCAAGAGGAGAAAAACCGCAACGATTCTGACGATATAGAAAAAATAAAAGAACTCGGAACACTTTCGGCTTTCGGCGGAAAGCATAAGATATACTGCCTTACTGTTATAGGCGAAATTGAGGGTCACAGTGTACTTCCTGAACAGAGTAAAACCACAAAATATGAACACGTTATTCCCCAACTTATCGCAGTTGAGGAAAGCGAAGAAATAGAGGGTCTGCTTGTAATATTAAATACTGTCGGCGGAGATGTTGAGGCAGGGCTTGCCCTTGCAGAACTGATTTCGGGAATGAAAAAACCGACGGTTTCTTTTGTACTTGGAGGCGGTCATTCGATAGGTGTGCCTCTTGCGGTTTCGGCAGACAGATCTTATATAGCCCCATCTGCTACAATGACGGTGCATCCTGTCCGCACAAACGGGCTTGTGATAGGAGTGCCTCAGATGATGAACCATTTTACCCGTATGCAGGCGAGAATTACCGATTTTGTAGTTAAAAATTCGAAAATTTCTGCCGAAAGATTTACCGAACTTATGATGAATACCAAGGAAATGATAACCGATGTGGGCTCGGTGCTGTCGGGTGAAAAAGCGGTAAAAGAAGGACTTATTGATGAAATAGGAAACCTTGGAAGTGTTATAGAAGGGCTTTACGATTTGATAGAAAACAAATAGGGCTGTCAAAGACAGCCCTTTTAAAATTTTATCCCAAAGAATCTTTTTTGTTGGTTATAACCTTTACATCGTAGCAACTGAATTTCTCGTCTACATTTTCGGGTAAGGTTTTTTGAGTAAGAAGGCTTACTATCGGCACTATAACAAGACCGCCCAACATTGCGAACACACCCGAATATAGCGAGTTTGTGAAAATAAACTGAATAACTGGAATTCCTTTGACCGAAATCCAGCCAACGCTTATGCAAAGTTGTATAATTTCAAGTCCCGTACCGAAAATGAAACTTGCAACAACCGATGCTTTTGTGGCTTTTTTCCAGTAGAGTCCGTACATAAATGGGGCTAAGAATGCGCCTGCAAGTGCACCCCAGGAAACACCCATCATCTGAGCAATGAAAACCGAATCTGCCCAGATTGTGTCTTTAAGTATGGCAATAACTGCCGAAATTGCGATAAAGAATACGATAAATACTCTCATTATGAAAACACTTTGTTTTTCGGAAACTTGCTTTTTCTTCGATATTGCAGGATTTACAACATCTAAAGCCAATGTCGAAGAAGAGGTAAGTACTAACGAAGAAAGGGTTGACATTGAAGCCGCCAGCACTAAAACGATTATAAGTGATACTACAAAGGGCGCAAGGTCTGAAAGCATAGTGGGGATTACTTTATCGAACATAACCCCATTATCCGAAGCGTAACCTGCTTCTACCATTTCCTTGTAGTAAAGTTTTCCGAATCCGCCGAGGAAATAGCATCCGCCTGCAACTATAATTGCAAAGAATGTGGAAATAATTGTTCCTTTTTTGATAGCGCTTTCGTCTTTTATAGAGTAGAATTTACCGACCATCTGCGGAAGTCCCCAAGTGCCGAGAGAAGTCAGCATTACAACAAAGAAAAGGAATATAGGGTTTGGACCTAAAAGTGATGTAAATTCAGGTCCTGCCTGCTTGGATTCATTCAGCGCCTGAACTGCCGCTGTGAATCCGCCATTCTGAGAAAGCACTGCCGCGATTACGGTAATTATTCCTACAAGCATTATAATTCCCTGAATAAAATCGTTGATAGCGGTAGCCATATATCCGCCGAAAATTACATAGATACCTGTGAGCACAGCCATAATTACTACAACTGCCCAATAGGGAATAGAAAATACATTATTAAATAGGGAAGATAAACCGTTATAAAGAGAAGCGGTATAAGGAATAAGGAAAACAAATACAATAAAAGAGGCAACAACTTTGAGTTTCTTTGAATCGTATCTCTTTTCAAAGAAGTCAGGCATTGTTTTGCTGCCTAAATGCTGGGTCATAACTCTTGTTCTTCTGCCTAAAACTGTCCAGGCAAGGAGAGAGCCTATAAAGGCATTTCCAAGTCCTATCCAGGTAGAGGCAAGACCGAAATTCCAGCCAAACTGACCTGCATATCCAACGAAAATTACCGCTGAAAAATAGGATGTGCCGAAAGCAAATGCAGTAAGCCAAGGGCCAACCGCTCTGCCGCCTAAAACAAAACCGTCAACATTGGTTGCGTGTTTTCGGCAGGATATTCCTACGCCTATCATCAGCGCAAAAAACAGAATCAGCATAGGGATTGAAATAAGCATTGTAGTAGTCATAATTTTATCCGCCCCTCAATTTAATGATTTAAAGTGTTAAATTATTTACACATACTTTTGCACTTTAAAGCGTGTTTGTCAATAGAAAAATTAAAATTTGCTGAAATTTGTTCAAATCGGTTGACATTTCTGCTTTAAAGTGGTAAAGTATTGTTGTATATTATGAAAAAAGGAATAATACTATGACCATTGTAAATCTACTTGAACAAAATGCCGAAAAATTTGCGCAGGATGTGGCTCTCGTAGAGATAAATCCCGACCAGCCCGAAACCCGCAAAATGACATGGCACGAATATGAACTGGTTGAGCCTACCCGCGTCAGACCTTACAGACGGGAAATTACATGGGCTGTTTTCAACGAAAAGGCAAATCGCCTTGCAAATATGCTTGTGGCTCACGGAATAGGCAAAGGCAAAAAGGTTGCAATTCTGCTTATGAACTGTATTGATTGGCTGCCGATTTATTTCGGAATCCTGAAAACAGGGGCGCTTGCAGTCCCCCTCAATTTCCGTTATTCTTCGGATGAAATTGATTACTGTCTTGATTTGGCAGAGGCGGATGTGCTGATATTCGGACCTGAGTTTATTGGCCGTGTTGAAGCGGTTGCAGATAAGTTGAGTCAAAAATGTACCCTTATATATTTAGGTGCAGGCTGTCCTGCATTTGCAGATGATTACAATGATTTGATTTCTGAATGTTCGGGCACATTTCCTGTCTGCGAACTTAAAGAAACTGATGATGCCGCGATTTATTTTTCATCGGGCACAACAGGTTTTCCAAAGGCTATTTTACATAATCACGAAAGCCTTATCCATTCCTGCCGCGTTGAGCAGGCGCATCACTCTCAGACTAAGGATGACTGTTTTCTTTGTATTCCCCCTCTTTACCATACAGGTGCTAAAATGCACTGGTTCGGAAGCCTTATTACGGGCAGTAAAGCGGTAATATTAAAGGGTACACAGGCAAAAAATATTTTATCGGCGGCAAGTCAGGAAAAATGTTCAATAGTCTGGCTTCTGGTTCCTTGGGCTCAGGATATACTGAATGCTATCGACCGCGGTGAAATAAATCTTGAGGATTACGATTTGTCTAATTGGAGACTTATGCATATAGGCGCTCAGCCTGTGCCTCAAAGTCTTATAAAGCGTTGGCTTGAATATTTCCCCGAACACCAGTATGATACAAACTACGGTTTATCCGAGTCTATAGGTCCGGGTGCTGTGCATTTAGGTGTTGAGAATATACATAAGGTCGGTGCTATAGGAATACCGGGTTACGGCTGGCAGGTAAAAATTGTTGACCCTGATGGTAATGAGGTTAGTCAGGGAGATGTCGGCGAACTTTGCCTTAAAGGTGCGGGTGTTATGACCTGCTACTACAGGGATGAAAAGGCAACTGCCGATACTCTTAAAGACGGCTGGCTTTATTCGGGTGATATGGCTATGCAGGATGAGGACGGTTTTATCTATCTTGTTGACCGCAAAAAGGATGTTATTATTACAGGCGGTGAAAACCTTTACCCTGTGCAGATTGAAAACTTCCTTGCAGCACACCCGAAAATTAAGGATGTTGCGGTTATCGGTCTTCCCGATTCACGTCTTGGAGAAATAGCAACCGCAGTTATTGAGATTAAAAAAGATATGACCTGCACAGAGGAAGAAATAAACGAGTTCTGTATGGAACTGCCGCGGTATAAGAGACCGCGCAAGATTATTTTTGCAGATGTTCCCCGTAATCCTACAGGAAAAATCGAGAAACCGAAACTCCGCAAAATCTACGGTGCAGAGGGTCTTGTTGATTCTCAGAATAAGTCTTAATGTGGCAAGTCAGAGTCCTGTCACAATAGAAAGGAATTATAAATATGAAAAAACTGATGATTGGTAATCAGGCGGTAGCCGCAGGTCTTTATGACGGCGGTCTTGGTGTAGTATCTAGCTACCCCGGAACACCATCTACCGAGATTACAGAATTTTTATCAAAATATGAAGATATCCACAGCGAATGGGCACCTAACGAAAAGGTGGCCTGCGAGGTGGCTTTCGGAGCAAGCCTTGCAGGAGCAAGGTCTGCCTGCGCTATGAAGCATGTTGGTCTCAATGTTGCCGCAGACCCGCTTTTCACTCTTTCTTATACAGGTGTAAACGGCGGTATGGTAATCTGTGTGGCTGACGACCCTGCAATGCATTCTTCTCAGAATGAGCAGGATTCCCGCCATTATGCCATAGCGTCCAAAGTGCCTATGCTTGAGCCTGCAGATTCTCAGGAAGCATACGATTTTGCAAAAAAAGCATTCGAACTTTCCGAAAAATATGATACTCCCGTTCTGCTTCGTATGTGCACCAGAATTGCACACAGCCAGTCGATAGTACAGACGGGTGAAAAAACTCCTGCCGTGCTTAAAGACTATGTTAAAAATCCCGCTAAATACATAATGATGCCGGGTAATGCAATAAAGCGTCATCCTATAGTTGAGGAGCGCACAGCCGCCTTAGTAGAACTTGCAGAAACAGAAGAATTCAATACAGTTGAAATGAATAGTGACGAAATCGGAATTATCACTTCAGGCTGTTCGTATTTATATGTAAAAGAGGCTTTGGGAGATAAAGCGAGTATTCTGAAAATCGGTATGCCGAATCCTCTGCCTGTTCAGATGATAAAAGATTTTGCCTCAAAAGTTAAAAAACTTTATGTTATCGAAGAATTAGACCCTGTTATAGAAAATCATGTAAAAGCTCTCGGAATTGAGGTTGTCGGCAAAGAACTTTTCTCAATTCTCGGTGAGTTTTCTCAAAGCACTGTTGCTAAAGCATTTGGTCTTGAAGAAAAACCGAGTGTTTCAGCAGATTCAGAAATTCCTGCCCGTCCGCCTATGATGTGTGCAGGCTGTCCGCACAGAGGTATGTACTATGTGCTTGCCAAGAATAAAATAACCGCTCTTGGAGATATCGGTTGTTACACCCTCGGCGCAGTACCTCCGCTTAGCGCTCTCGATTCAACCCTTTGTATGGGTGCTTCCATTTCGGGACTTCACGGTTTTAATCTTGCAAGACGCGCTGAAACAGAGCAAAAATCTGTTGCGGTTATAGGTGACTCAACCTTTATGCATTCCGGTATGACAGGTCTTGTAAATATTGCCTACAATGCAACAAATTCCACCGTTATTATACTCGATAACTCTATAACCGGAATGACAGGTCATCAGCAGAACCCCACTACGGGTTATAACATAAAGGGCGACCCTGCCGCAAAGGTCGATTTAGAGGCGCTCTGCAAGGCGCTCGGAATAAACAGAGTAAGGGTGGTAGACCCTTATGACCTTAAAACTTGCGAAACGGCCGTAAAAGAGGAACTGGCTGTGGAAGAGCCTTCGGTAATTATTTCACGCCGTCCCTGTGTTCTGCTCAAATCTGTAAAAGCAAAACCGTCACTTGCAGTTGATAAGGATAAATGTAAATCCTGCAAAAAGTGTATGACACTCGGCTGTCCTGCAATCAGTTTCAAGGACGGCAAGGCTCATATTGATAACACCCTTTGCGTAGGTTGCGGCGTTTGTAACCAACTCTGCGCATTCGATGCTATAAATTAAGGAGGTGCCGAAAATGAATACTACAAGTGTTATGATAGTCGGTGTGGGCGGTCAGGGAAGCCTGCTTGCATCAAAACTGCTCGGCAGACTTCTTGTTGACAGCGGTTATGACGTTAAGGTGAGCGAAGTTCACGGTATGAGCCAGCGCGGAGGTTCGGTTGTAACCTATGTGCGGTTCGGTGAAAAGGTTTATTCGCCTATAATCACCGAGGGCGAGGCTGATATTATAATCTCATTTGAAAAGTTGGAAGCCGCCCGTTATGCCAAGTTCCTTAAAAAGGACGGTAAAACAATAGTCAATACTCAGCAGATAGACCCCATGCCTGTAATTATAGGTGCTGCAAAATACCCCGAAAATGTTCTTTTTGAACTTGAAAACAAGGGTGTTTGCGTTGAGGCTCTTGATGCGCTCTCGCTCGCTGAAACGGCGGGCTCATCAAAAGCGGTAAATATCGTGCTTATGGGCAGAGCCGCAAAATATTTCGGAATTCCTTATGAAAGTTGGATAACTGCTATTGAAAATACAGTTGCCGAACGTTTTATAGAGATGAATAAAAAGGCATTCGATTTAGGTTACAATTCATAAAAAGCAATAGGTTTGATTAAAATCGTCTGCAGATACCGTTTTTTGTTCGGGGCAGTACTTTTGTACGGCACCGCTCACTGCAAAACGGCACTGCAAACAATTTTCTTTCAAACCGTGGTATATTTTTTATTTTAAAAAAAGAGGCGAAAAAATGGAAAAACGTTATTTCCAAAAAGAAATTGAAACTATGCCTGTTGAAGAAATCAAAAAACTTCAATCGGAAAAACTCGTAAAACAGGTAAAGCATGTTTATGAAAATGTGCCTTACTACCGTGACCTTATGGACAAAAAAGGTGTAAAACCTGAGGATATCAACGGTATTGAGGATTTGCATAAACTGCCTTTCCTCACAAAGGCTGACCTTCGCGAGGCATATCCTCACGGTCTGCTTGCAAAACCGCTTAAGGACTGTGTACGTATTCACTCAACCTCGGGTACGACAGGTAAACGTGTAGTTGCTTTCTACACACAGCACGATGTTGATTTGTGGGAAGATTGCTGTGCCCGCGCTATTGTTGCGGCAGGCGGTACGGACGAGGATGTTTGTCAGGTGGCTTACGGCTACGGTCTTTTCACAGGCGGTGCAGGTCTTCACGGCGGCTCACATAAGGTTGGATGTCTGACTTTGCCTATGTCATCAGGTGTTACTGAGAGACAGATTCAGTTTATGACCGACCTTAATGCAACCATTCTTTGCTGTACTCCTTCTTATGCTGCATATATCGGCGAAACCTTGAAAGAAATGGGCTACACTCCTGATAGGATTCCTCTTAAAGCAGGAATTTTCGGTGCAGAGCCCTGGACAGAGGAAATGCGCCGCGGAATTGAAGAAACATTAGGTATAAAGGCTTATGATATTTACGGTCTTACCGAAACCAGCGGTCCCGGAGTTTCGTTTGAATGTGAAGAACAGACAGGTATGCACATAAACGAGGACCATTTCCTTGCAGAAATCATTGACCCCGAAACAGGCGAGGTACTCCCTGAGGGTAGCAAGGGTGAACTTGTATTCACAGCACTCGATAAAGAAGCATTCCCGCTTCTTCGTTACCGCACCCGTGATATCTGCGTGCTTAACCGCAAACCCTGCTCTTGCGGAAGAACATTTATTAAAATGTGCAAACCTATGGGCAGAAGTGATGATATGCTTATCATCCGCGGTGTAAATGTATTCCCGAGCCAGATTGAAACTGTACTCCTCAATCAGGGCTATCAGCCTAACTATCAGATTATCGTCGACCGCGCTAACAATAACGATACATTTGAGGTTAATGTTGAAATGAATCCTGACCAGTTCAGCGATACTGTAAGCGGTATTACCGCTAAGGAAAAGGCTCTTGCAGAGGCTATGAAGGTAATGCTCGGCATCAATCCAAAGGTGAAACTTGTTGCTCCCAAGAGTATTGTCCGCAGTGAGGGCAAGTCTGTCCGCGTTATTGATAAACGCAAATTACACGATTAAGGAGATGCTATTATGTCATTAAAACAGTTGACCGTATTTGTTGAAAACAAACAGGGCGCTTTGGTTGCTATT
>JAFVTZ010000114.1 GCA_017502965.1 Clostridia bacterium | reverse complement strand
GGAGATTTGTTGACAAAAACCCTAACGGAATTGAATAAAATAAAAAATAGGACGGAAATTTTTTCCGTCCTATTCTAATTCATAAATATCTACTTTATCGTTACCGTCAAGTTCCGTGAGCCTTACTCCTATGGTTTCGCTTCTTGAGGTAGGAACATTTTTGCCGACATAATCGGCTCTTATGGGAAGCTCTCTGTGTCCCCTGTCTACAACAACCGCAAGCTGAATGGTTGCCGGTCTGCCCAGTTTCATAACCGCGTCCATAGCGGCTCTTACCGTTCTGCCGGTATATAAAACATCATCAACCAAAACCACGTTTTTACCGGCAACATCAATATTTATATCGGCAGATTTTATAACGGGTTCATCTGCAATATCTGTAAGGTCATCTCTATAAAGGGTTATATCAAGCGCACCCATCATAACCTTTTTACCTTCTATATCAAAAATGTTTGCCGCTATTCTCTCGGCTAGCGGTACTCCTCTTGTTTTAATTCCTATCAGAACAAGATTGTCCACCGATTTATTCTTTTCGATTATCTGATGAGACATTCTGACAAGTACTCGCCTGAGCACGTCTCCGTCCATCAGCATTGCTTTAAATTTCATACGGTTTCTCCATTATTTTAAAATATTTATTGCACTTTTAATATTTTTAATTGTTATTTTTTTGTCTCCGGATGCTTCCTCTCCGTCAAGTGACCAGGAAAAATCCTCTTCCGTTTCAATTGTTATTTCCGAGCATTTGAAAAAATCAAACAGCGGGTCTTTAAGATCTGAGTTAGCGATTCCCATTAAAACTCTTGTAAGTTCTGTAACATCTTTAGGGTTTTTGACAAGCACCACTTCAAACTGTCCATCATTTAAGTCCACCATATTGCTTTCGAGCTTTACTATTCCACCAACAGATGTGGAATTGGTAACCGCACCGAAAATATAGTCCCCTTCATAAGTCTTGCCGTCAGCTGTGGCTTTGATATGATATGGCTGGACAACCCCGAGTTCTTTTATTCCTTCAAGGACATATGCAAAATGTCCCATTACATTTTTTGTAGCCTGGCTTGTATTGTAGCTTGTGGCTGTGAAAAGACCGAAAGATGCAATATATGAAAAGAATCTGTCTTCTCCGAATTTGCCGACATCAACAAAGCAAGGTTTTCCGTCTACAATATTTTTTGCTGCCTGTTTCGGCACATTGCTAAGCCCTAATGTTTTCGCAAAATCATTGGTGCTTCCTGCAGGAACATACCCGACAAAAATCTTTTTCCCTGAGCTTATTACTCCGCTTATGGTTTCGTTTAAAGTTCCGTCTCCGCCGCAACAAACTACTGCATCAAATCCTTCTTCTGCCGCCTTAAAAGCATACTTTTCCGCCTGTCCTTTTGAGGAGGTTATTTTAACAACCGTCTCATAACCTGCGAGGCAAAAAATCTCCGCAATATCATATAGTGCTGTTTTGGATTTCATTTTTCCTGCACGGGGGTTTATAATAAGCATCACTTTCATATTCTGCCACCTCTAAACTAATATATCACATTATTTTAGCGCTGTCAATTATGAGCAGTTTCAAAAAACATCTCTTTTGAATATTATGTAAGTAAGATGGTTTTTTCTCCGCGAAAAACAACTTTTTATAATAAAGGACTGATTTTAAGATGTTTTTTGATACTGTAAAGGGGATTTTTATCCCTTTTATCGGTACCGTTTTAGGCTCTGCCTGTGTGTTTTTCCTGCGCGGTGCTCTGAACCACCGCGTCAAAATCTCTCTTCTGGGATTTGCCGCAGGTGTTATGACTGCCGCATCGGTCTGGAGCCTTATAATTCCTGCAATAGAATTATCCGAAAGTCTTGGAGCGTTATCCTTTTTCCCTGCTGTGGCAGGGTTTTGGATAGGTGTGCTTTTCTTGCTGATTTTAGATAGAGTTATTACCCGTTCAAACTCTGAAGAAAAGAGTTCTATGCTCGCTTTTGCAGTAGTTCTCCACAATCTGCCCGAAGGAATGGCGGTAGGAGTAATATATGCCGGACTTTTGTCGGGAAATGCAGGAGTGACTGTGGCGGGAGCGCTTGCTCTGTCTCTTGGAATCGCAATACAAAACTTCCCCGAAGGTGCAATAATCTCGATGCCGCTCGCCTCTGAAGGTAAAACAAAGTCAAAAGCTTTTATAAGCGGTGCTCTTTCGGGAATTGTAGAACCAATCGGTGCGGCACTCACCATTCTTGCCGCTTCCTTTGTAACGCCCATTCTTCCTTACTTTCTAAGTTTTGCCGCAGGTGCTATGATTTATGTTGTAATAACAGAACTTGTCCCCCAGATATCAGAGGGAAATCATGCTTCTCTCGGAACAGTAATGTTTGCAGCCGGGTTTACCGTTATGATGGCTCTTGACGTTGCTCTGGGATAAAAAAATCCACTTTCGACGAAAGTGGATTTTCTCTTTTACAACTCTACTTTTACAACAATTTTTCTTGTTCTTGACGGCTTATCGTCAACAGCTATACTGGGTTTATGTGCTTCATAAGGGAAGAAACATACACATTCACCGTCAGTAAGATGCATTGAGGTATAATGGTCCTGACCTTTAAACACCTCGACATCGTTTTCGGCAACGTACTCTCTTTCGCGTTCCATTTTCCTGCTGTCAATCATATGAATTTCCTCTCTGCCCTCCCAGATAAACTGAATATCGGCATACTTCCTGTGAGATTCATATAAGTCGTCAGTGAAAACATAGGTTTCATAATCCTGAACAAGCACTTTCATCCCGTCTTTTTCATATCTTCCGGGCGCAGCATTGTTGCGCACGCACTCTTTAATATGCTCAAGTGCTTTTTTAAGTTCCGGATTTATGGCATAATACTTTTCTGCTCTTTCAATGTTGTCAAAATCATAATTTCCCTACTTTTCTATCGGTTCAAAATCTGCTGCACCGTGTTTGCAAAGCGGACAGATATAATCTTCGGGTAAGGTATCTCCTTCATAAACATATCCGCAGATTTTACACACAAAACCTTTTTTGGTCACAGACTTTGGCGCAGGTTTAACATTCTTGTGATAATATGAATAGGTCATATTATCTGCATCGGAAATTTTCTTTGTTTCGGTAACCTCGCAGATAAACATACCGTGAGAACCCACATCAATATAATTTTCCACTTTAAGTGAAATTACCGCACCAACATAATCGGGAACTATTATAAGCCCGTTTTTTGTTCTGTCAGCAGAAACGCCTTTAAATTTGTCATTCTCTTTTCCGCTTTTAAAACCAAAGTTTTCAAAAACCGAAAAAGGCGCATCCGTTGTAAGACAGTTTACATTCATAATGC
>JAFVTZ010000113.1 GCA_017502965.1 Clostridia bacterium | reverse complement strand
TGGAGTTTCATCGGACCGTAATCAAAGCGCATAGCAGAGATTGAAATAATGAAAACGAATGTCAGAATTGAATAGAAGTTATAAGGAATTGCTTTGCAGAAAAGCGCAATACCCTGACCTTCGGGCGCATAAGAAGCAACCGCAGCAGCCCAGGAAGAAATGGGAGCTATCATACAAACAGGAGCGGCTGTTGCATCAATGATATAAGCCAGTTTCGAACGTGAAATCTTTGTCTTATCTGTTACAGGACGCATAACTGCACCTACAGTCAGACAGTTGAAATAGTCGTCAATGAAAATCAGCACACCGAAAAGGAAGGTTACAATTGCCGCACCGAATTTGGTTTTAACATGTTTTGAAGCCCACTGACCGAAAGCCTGCGAGCCGCCTGCTTTGTTAAGAAGCGCAACAATAACACCAAGAATTACAAGAAATGCAAAAATACCTGCACTGCCTGAAACTGCGGAAATAAAACCGTCACTTACAACTGTGTCAACAGTGTGGATAGGATTAAATCCTGTAGCCAGAAGACCGCCGACAACAATACCTACAAACAAAGAAGAATAAACCTCTTTTGTTATAAGTGCAAGACAAATTGCCACTACAGGCGGGAATAATGACCACAAAGTACCTACAGGGTTTGTAATCGAGCCGGTGAAAGCACAAGCAACCGCAAATGCAACAGCAAACGCCACGATTAAAAGATTGGGAATAAGTTTTTTAATCTTCATTTTTAAACCTCTTTCCGTTTAATACTTAAAAAATCATAGCACAATAAAAAATGAATGTCAATTAAAATGTTATTTATTTGCGGAAATAATCGAATATTGCTTTTGCAACAGGTTTTGAGATGCCTTTAACATTTAAAATTTCCTCAATTTCAGCACTTTTTAGTTTCTTCATACTGCCGAAATGTTTAATGAGAGCCTCTGCCCTGCTTTTGCCTACACCCTCAATATCAAGAAGTTCGGATTTAAGGAGATTTTTACTCTGCAGTTTTTTATGGTAACCGATTGCAAATCTGTGAACCTCGTCCTGAATATTTGTAACAAGAGTAAAAGCACGGCGGTTTGATTTTATTGCAATATCTCCGCCAGTTGTAGCAATAGCGCGTGTTCTGTGCTTTGAATCCTTAACCATACCGAAAATAGGTACATTTATATTATGACTTTTAAGCACCGGTAAAACGGCATTTATCTGCCCTTTTGCACCGTCAAGCAATATAAGGTCGGGCAAAACAGAAAAACTTTCGTCCACGCCTTTTTCGTATTCGCTGAAACGGCGGTCTAAAACCTCTGCCATTGAGCGGTAATCATCCTGACCTGAAAAGCCTTTGATTTTAAACCGTTTATATGCTGATTTATAAGGTCTTGCATCCTTAAAAACAATCATACCTGCAACATTTTCACTGCCTGCCGTATTGGAAATATCGTAAGCCTCAATATATCTTGGCGGTTTTGAAAGTCCCAGCAGGGTCATAAGTTCGTTGAGAGCAGACATTTCTCTGCCTGTGCGCTCCGTTTTTTCAGAAAGATTTTCTGCCGCATTGGTAAGACACATTTCGAGCATTTTGAGTTGTTCACCCTGTTTTGGATGAATGAAACTCACCTTATGCCCCGATTTTTCGCTGAGCCACTTTGACAAAAGTCCGAAATCATCCTCACAGTCAATCAGAATACGCGCAGGAATATCCTGTTTATTCAGATAATACTGTTGCAAAAATTCAGAATAAACCGATGCTTTGTCAGAAAAACCGTCAATAAAATAATGCTGTTTATCAGAGAGTTTAAAATCCCTGAAACTAAAAACTGCAACGCAAGCGGTTTCCCCGATAAGCGCAGTAGAAATTACATCCTGAGATTTATATGAAATACGGACAACCTTTTGCTTTTCGCGGATTTTTTTAATTGCATTTATCCTGTCTCTGAGTCTTGCAGCGGTTTCAAACTGAAGGTTTTCCGCCGCTTCAAGCATTTTTTCTTCAAGCGATTCCAAAGAGCCTTCGCCCGTATCCCCGTGTTTTATAAAATCCTTTGCCGCCTCAATATTCTCAAGATACTCGCTGTGAGATATTTTTCCTCTGCAGGGCGCCTCGCAAAGCCCGATATGAAAATTAAGGCACGGACGGCTTATTTTATCAAAATCACGGTTGCAGTCAGGGAGTTTAAAAATTTTCCGCGCCTCATCAACCGTTTCTTTAACCACAAAACCCGAATTGTAAGGCCCTATAAATTCACCCTTGCCGTCTAGCATTTTTGTGCTTTCAATTCTCGGCCATCGGTCTTTTGTAATTTTTATATATGTGTATCCCTTATCATCTTTAAGAAGAATGTTATATTTCGGCTGATTTTGTTTTATGAGTGAGTTTTCGAGTATCAGTGCCTCAAACTCGCTGTCGCAGACGATATATTCAAAATCCTCAACATTTGAAACCATTCGTCTTACTTTTTCGGTATGCTGATTTCCTGAACCGAAATACTGCGTCACGCGGTTTTTAAGTGCTTTCGCTTTGCCGATATATATAATCTCACCCTTACTGTCTTTCATTATATAAACCCCTGCCTGCAACGGCAGACGGTTGGCTTTTTGCTTTAATTCTTTGAGTTTTGAACTATCCGCATATCTGTTCAAGAAATCACCACCTTTAAGGGAAAAATTTTAATTACTTGCGGTTATTTTCTATCTCTCCCACCAAGTATTTTCCAACTTCGCACATATATTTTGCGGTTGC
>JAFVTZ010000112.1 GCA_017502965.1 Clostridia bacterium | reverse complement strand
ATGCCTTGCCGTTTTTAATTTCCACTGTGTTTCCTGCAAGTTCTATAGTCTTATCAACCGAAAGGCTTCCCTCGTAAACCACTTTGTTATTCTCCGAAACGGTGATTTTACTGCCGTTTTTGCCTGTGAACATAAATATTAAAAAGCAAACTACCGCAGCAAACAAAACAGCAAAAATTATAATTTTATCCCATTTCTTCAAATTGCATCACCCTCTTTCATATAAATATTAACACATCTTTACAAAATTTAAAAGTATGATATAATATTTATATGAAAAAAATTACGGCTTTTTATCTTGCTTTACTGCTTTTCAGCCTTTGCGGCTGCGAAGAAAATAACAAAAACAGCCAGACCCGTTTTTTGCTTGACACTGTGGTCACTCTTACTGCTGACTGCAATGACGAGATACTGAGCGGGGCTTTTGAGTTGTGCGAAAATTACGAAAAGATGCTCAGCAGAACTATTAAAGAGAGTGATGTTCAGAAACTCAACAGTTCTGAAGGCTTTATCACCGTTTCTGAAGAAACCGCTGAGATAATCGAAAAAGCGCTTTATTATTCAGAACTTTCGAACGGAAAGTTTGACATCACGGTTTACAGCGTGAGCAGTCTTTGGGATTTTAATAATCAGATAGTGCCTGACAGAAGCGAGATTGCCGAGGCTTTGCAGAATATTGACTACCAGAGCATAGAAATTGAGGAAAACTGCGTAAACCTTAACGGCAGACAAATTGACCTTGGCGGTATAGCAAAAGGTTATATTGCAGACAGGCTGAAAGATTATTTCACTGGAAATGGTACTGACAGCGGAATTATAAATTTAGGCGGAAATATCGTGGTTTTCGGTGACGATTATAAAATCGGAATCCAAAAACCTTTTTCAAACGATATATCTGCTACTTTGCACCTTAAAAACTGCAGTGCGGTGACATCTGGAATTTATCAGCGATATATAAAAAGCGGTGATAAAATTTATCACCACATTATAGACCCCGATACGGGATACGGCGTTGAAAACGAACTCGCAGGGGTTACTATTATAGGCGAAAGTTCGTTTGACTGCGATGCACTTTCAACCGTTTGTATGCTTTTGGGCACAGAAAACGGCAAAAAACTGATAGAGAATACTGACGGTTTTGAGGCGGTTTTTATCGACCGAAAAGGCAAATTTACAATCACAGACGGACTTTTTAAAAAAGATAAAGATATTTATTTAAAGTAATACTATATTTATTTACAATTTTATGGTAAAATAAGTTATTATATCAATCTGAAGAGGTATATATATGGGTTTATTAAAAACATTATTCGGCGATTACAGCCAAAAAGAAATAAAAAGAATTCTGCCGCTCCAGAAAAGGGTTCTTGATTTGGAAGAAGAATACCGTGCCCTTTCTGACAGCGAACTCAAAGCCAAAACAGAAAAATTCAAGGAAAGACTTAAAAGCGGAGAAACTCTGGACGATATTCTGCCCGAGGCTTTTGCCGCTTGCAGAGAGGCAGGCGACCGTGTACTTGGAATGCGCCATTTCCCTGTTCAGATAATCGGCGGTATAATTCTCCATCAGGGCAGAATTGCCGAAATGAAAACAGGTGAAGGTAAAACCTTGGTTGCAACCCTTCCTGCCTACCTTAATGCCCTTTCAGGCAAAGGCGTGCATATTGTAACAGTAAACGATTATCTTGCCAAGCGTGACTCTGAGTGGATGGGTAAACTTTACCGCTTTATGGGACTTTCTGTAGGTCTTATTATCCACGGTATGGACAATGAGAGCAAAAAAGAGGCATACAATGCCGATATAACCTACTGCACAAACAACGAACTCGGTTTCGATTACCTGAGAGATAATATGGTAATCTACAAAGAGAGAAAGGTGCAGAGAGAACATAATTTTGCTATTGTGGACGAGGTTGACTCTATCCTCATAGACGAAGCTAGAACTCCGCTTATAATTTCAGGTCAGAGCGATAAATCCACCGACCTTTATATCTCTGCAAATGCTTTTGCCCGCTCCCTTAAAATGATTAAGGTTGTTGAGATGGACGATAAGAAAAGCGACGAGGATGCAAATTATGACGGCGACTATGTTGTAGACGAAAAGGCCCGCACAGCCACCCTCACACCCAACGGAGTTAAAAAAGCAGAGCGCTATTTTAATATTGAAAACCTTAACGATTCCGAAAATATTGCTATTGCCCACCATATAAATCAGGCTATCCGTGCAAACGGTGTTATGAAACGCGATGTTGACTATGTTGTAAAAGACGGCGAGGTTATCATTGTTGACGAAAACACAGGTCGTCTTATGTACGGCAGACGCTACAATGAAGGTCTTCATCAGGCAATAGAGGCAAAAGAGGGGGTTAATGTTGCTAAAGAATCAAAAACACTTGCGAACATAACTTTCCAGAACTTTTTCCGCCTTTATAACAAACTTTCGGGTATGACAGGTACTGCTATGACCGAGGAAGCCGAATTCCAGCAGATTTATAAACTCGATGTCATAGAAATTCCGACCAACAAACCGCTCGCGCGTATTGACGAGAATGATGTGGTCTATAAAACCGAAAAAGCAAAATACAATGCGGTTATAGATAAAATTATCGCCTGCCACGAAAAAGGTCAGCCGGTGCTTGTAGGTACAGTTACTATCGAAAAGTCGGAAATTTTATCCGCAATGCTCAAAAGACGCGGTATAAAGCACAATGTTCTTAATGCCAAACACCACGAAAAAGAGGCTGAAATAATCGCTCAGGCAGGAAAATTCGGGGCTGTTACCATTGCCACCAATATGGCAGGCAGAGGTACAGATATTATGCTCGGCGGTAATGCGGAGTATCTTGCAAAAGCCGAGCTCAGACACGACGGACTGAGTGAAGAAATGATAATCGAGGCTACAGGTTATGCCGACACCGAAGACCCCGACATTATAAATGCAAGAGAAAAATACAAAGAGTATTACGATAAATACAAAGCCGAAATCGCTCCCGAAGCCGCAAAGGTACGAGAAGCGGGCGGACTTTCAATAATCGGTACAGAGCGCCACGATTCTAGACGAATTGACAACCAGTTAAGAGGCCGTGCAGGTCGTCAGGGCGACCCCGGAAATACACAGTTCTTTATCTCACTTGATGATGACTTAATGCGCCTTTTTGCAGGAGAAAGAATTGCCGCTTTAATGGATACATTAAAGGTTGAAGAAGATATGCCGCTTGAAAACGGTATGCTTTCGAGAACTAT
>JAFVTZ010000111.1 GCA_017502965.1 Clostridia bacterium | reverse complement strand
CTGTAAGCGAACTTTTATGCGAAGAATGCCCCGTACCGGTAGTTAAACTCGGTGTTAACGATGTTTTCGGTCATTCGGGTCCTGCACCTAAACTTCTTGATGAATTCGGTCTCAGAGCAGTAAATATTGTAGAAAAAGCAAAGAAAGCAATTTCTATGAAATAATTTTTTTATAGCCCCATAAATTGGGGCTATATTTTAAATTCGGAGTGAAAATTATGCGTGGAAATGTTATAAAAGCGGTTGAAAATGAAAAAATCATAGTAATACTCAGGGGAATAGAAAGCAAAAAAATTATCCCTCTTGCAGAGGCAATGTATGCAGGTGGTATCAGACTTTTAGAGGTAACTTATGATGCAACCTCTAAAATCCCCCACGAAGAAACTGCCGCTGATATAAAGGCATTAAAAGAGCATTTTGGCGATAGAATGTGCATCGGAGCAGGAACTGTCCTTACAGAAAAACAGGTCGAACTTACAAAGGCAGCAGGGGGAGAGTTTATCATTTCTCCCGATGCCAATGAATCGGTTATTAAGAAAACTGTTGAACTCGGGCTTGTTTCTATCCCCGGAGCACTCACACCTACCGAAATTCAGGCTGCACACAGAGCAGGAGCAGACTTTGTTAAACTGTTCCCGATTGTCAGTATGGGACCTTCCTATGTCAAAGCCGTTAAAGCACCGCTTTCTAATATTAAACTTCTTGCTGTCGGCGGAGTTGACCTTGATAACATTTCTGAATACTTTGCCGCAGGAATTTGCGGAATCGGTCTTGCTTCAAATATAACCGATAAAAAACTTATTGCAGAGGAAAATTTTGAGGGAATAACCGAACTTGCAAAAAAATATGTCAGCGCGGTAAGAGGTGCTTCAAATGGCTAATTACCTTACTATTGACGGTGGGACTACCAATACCCGCATAAGCCTTGTGCTGAGCGGTAAAATCGCTGATAATATAAGCCTTGGAATAGGCGTTAAGGCTAATACCGAGGGAAATGTATTATATAAGCAAAAAATCAAAGACGGTATCAGGGATATTTTGAGTTCTAACAGCGTGAGTGAAGAGGATATAAAAATCATTCTTTGCTCGGGAATGATAACCTCAAAAATGGGTCTTTGCGAACTTGAACATCTTAGTACACCTTGCGGTATTAAAGAACTTAAAAACGGTATATTTGAAACCGAAATGCCTGAAATTTCAAAAATTCCTTTTGCATTTGTCAGAGGGGTTAAAACAGGTACTGACAGTTATGACACTGCAGATATGATGCGGGGAGAAGAAACCGAACTTATAGGATTGGGAGATAAGCTTGAACCATACTGCTTGTATGTCCTTCCGGGTTCTCATTCCAAACTGATATTAACTGACGAAAATGAATGTATATGCAGTTTTTCTACCGCACTCACAGGCGAACTTATTGATGCAGTTGCAAACAATACCATACTCAAAGAAAGTATAGACCTTAAAAATTCTGTTTTAAATGAGGATTATCTTATAAAAGGTTTTGAATGTGCTAAGAAATCAGGGATAAACGCCGCATTTTTCAAAGTAAGAACACTCAAAAATCTTTTCAGTGCATCTTCTGATGAGGTTTACAGTTTCTTTTTGGGAGTTGCCCTTTGTGACGAAATAAGAGAGATTATTGCATCAGCGGCAAGAAGTGCTATTATAGGCGGAAAACCGCAACTTAAAATACCTACTGCCATTTTACTCCGAAAATATTCTGATAAACAGATTATTTGCGCCGATGAAAGCGTATGTAAATATGCGCCGACATACGGTATAATCAAAATATACGAATATAATTAAAAAGAGGCTGCCTCACTTTTATGGTGAGACAGCCGTTTTATCTGTTTGAAGGGTGGATAAGTGTGTATTCTCCCGATTTCATTTTTTCAATCATTTGTTCAATTGAGTTTATAGGCTCATTGAAGGCAAGACCTGCATTTCCGAAATGTTCCGCATTGTGAACATCACACCCTGAGGTCATAATCGTATTTATATTTCTTGCAAATATAAATGCTTTGACATTTTCTTCGGGCTGATTAAAATGGTTATAACATTCAATACCGTCAAAATATTTCATATCGGGTAATTGGTCGGGATTTGGAATATACGCTCTTTCCCTGAAAGGGTGGGCGTGGATAAGAGTAGCGCCTGTGCTTTTGAAGAATTCAAGCCTTTCAATACCACTTAAACTTTTATAATTCTTACAGTTTATCAGTTGTTCGGGGGTTATTCCGTAAACCAGAACTTCTTTTCCTACATCGTACATTTCTTCTATTCCAAAGAAAACTTTTATACCTTTTTGTTCGCCGTATTCTTTAGCATCAAAATATTCGTTTGCATAAACTTCAACAAAGTCTTCCCAAGGCGATTTTCGGTCGAGCAAGGTATTGCCGTTGTAAAAATGGTTTGTTAAAACAAATCCTGAAAAACCTGAGTTTAAAGCGGCATCAACCATTTCACGGGCGGTTGAATGACCGCAATGACTTGTGCCCGAGGAATGGACATGGATATCGTATTTAAACATTTGCTTGCTCCTTTTTATTCTTTCTGTAGGATAAATAATCTTCAAGAATTATAACAGCCGCTACAGCATCTACAACAGCCTTGCGTTTTTTCCCTTTTGTGTCTGTAAAATTTAGGGCTGTATGAGCAGAAACAGTTGTGCAGCGTTCGTCCCAGAGTACAGTTTCTATATTGCTTTTTCCACTCAGTTTTTCGGCTATTTCTTTACATTCTGCCGCTCGCCAGCCTTCGCTGCCGTCCATATTTTTAGGATAGCCTACAACTATAAGTTCTGCCTTTAATTCTAAGGCTTTAGCACATAGTTTTTCTATCAGTTTTTCGGTGTTGTATTCTGTTATAACGCAGTTTGGAAATGCAAAACTTTCTCCGCTGTCACTTAAAGCAATGCCTGTTCTGGCTTTTCCTAAATCAACCGACATTATCAGCATTGTTTGTTCTCCTTTAAAAAGTTATCTATTTTACTTTTATTATTCTGCAAATTTTCGGGCAGGTGAGAAACATCATTGTAAAAAACTAAGTTCGGGTTTAAACTGTCATCCATCTCTAAAAGGGAAACTGCAGTGTTTCCGGTCCATGGTGTATTTACAAGTTGGTCTATACTGCCATGCAAAAGTCGGCAGTGCAGACAGCGCATAACTCCGCCGTGGGTTGCAAGGGCAACGGTTTTACCCTGATTTTCTATGGCGATTTTTTTAACTTCATTCCAGAATCTTTCATAAGAAACTGTCATCGGTTCGCCGTCTTTCGGAGCAAAGTCCTGCGGGTGATTCAACCATGTATCAAGTAGTTCAGGCATAACGCCGAAAGTTTCGCTGAAATGCTTGCCTTCAAGAAAACCGCCGTTGATTTCGATAATACCCTGATTTATTTCAAGCGGAAGATTTTTATTGCCTATTATGGCTTTTGCGGTCTTCTGAGTTCTTATAAGAGGACTTGAATATACGCGGTCGAGGTGAATATCCTTAAAACGTTCTTCAAGGCGCACTAACTGTTTTTCACCGAGTTCGGTAATGTCGAGGTCGGTAGTACCCTGAAATAGATGCTTTATATTTCCTATTGCTTCACAATGCCTGACTATATATATTCTTGTCATAAAAAATCACCCTGCAAAGTATACCACTTTAAAAGATAAATTGCAAGGTGATAATAGTATGGTTTTTAAATTTTCACTTCATACTCAAGTTCTTTGCCGCTGAAATAATCCCTCAGATTTTGCATAGTGGTTTCAGCGATACTGCTGAGTGCTTCGCGTGTTAAGAATGCCTGATGTGATGTAACTAAAACATTCGGCATTGAAATCAGGGTTGAGAGGGTATCATCAAGAATGATTTCTTCTGAATAATCTTCAAAAAACAGGTCGGTTTCTTCTTCATAAACATCAAGACCTGCCGCTCCGATTTTTTGTGATTTAAGCCCGTTTATTACACTTTGGGTGTCAATCAGTTTTCCGCGGGATGTATTTATAATAAATACTCCGTCTTTCATCTGACTGACGGTTTTATCGTTTATAAGGTGGCGGTTTTCTTTAGTTAAAGGGCAGTGAAGTGAAATTATATCACTGTT
>JAFVTZ010000110.1 GCA_017502965.1 Clostridia bacterium | reverse complement strand
TGCACCGCCACCTGTGGCCACAACCTTATTCTGAAGCGAAGAAATTTCCCTTATAACCTCGCATTCAATTTCTCTGAAACCTTTTTCTCCTTTAGTCTCGAAAATCTCAGGGATAGTCAAGCCTGTTTTTTTGACTATCAGTTCATCACTGTCAACAAACTCCATAGAAAGTTCTTTTGCAACAGCCTTTCCGATTGTCGTTTTCCCGCAGGACGGCATACCTATAAGTACAAGATTTCGTTTATCCTTTAAAAGTTTTTTATAAACCCTTTCGGTATCGCTTTCATTGAATTTTTTATCTATAAATTTTTCAGCCGCCGAGACTGCTTGAAATACCAGCATATAAAGACCGCCTGTAGCCTTTATTCCCTTTTCTTTTGCTTTTACAACAAGTTTCGAACAAATGGGATTATAAATTACATCCACCACTCCCGAAAGGTTTTTAAAGGCTTCTATTTCAATAGGTGATGCATCTATATCGGGATACATTCCGCAAGGAGTTGTATTGATTATAACATCAGAATCGCTGTGGTTTAAAACCGCCTGACTGTAGGTTATAAGCCCGTCTCCGCCTTTTCGGGAAACTTTAAGAATTTCTTTAGCACCCATAGATTTTGCAACAGAGGATGCCGTTTTCGATGTGCCACCGCTGCCTAAAATCAGCACTTTTTTATTTTCAATTACTATTTCTGATTTTTTTATGAGGGCTGAAAGTCCGTAAAAATCGGTGTTATAACCGTATAGTTTACCGTTTTTATTAACTACTGTATTAACCGCACCGATTTCTTTTGCGGTATCGTCTATTTCATAAAGATAAGGTATTACATCCTGCTTATAAGGTATTGTTACATTTATTGCCTTGAAATCCGCTTTTTTCATAAAGGAATCCAGTTCGCCTTTCGGGATTTCGTAAAGGCTGTAATCATAACCCGCAAGTTCAGTATGTATTATTTTGGAAAAACTGTGTCCGAGTTTTTCACCTATAAGTCCGTATTCCATTTTATGCCAACCAATCTGTGCCGAATCTTGTAGCCAAAATATCGCAAAGCACCAATGCTGTAACGCTGTCAACCACTACCCTTGCTCTGTGAACAATACAGGGGTCGTGCCTGCCGCCTGCTAAAATTTCCGTGTTCTGCATATTTATAAAATCAACTGTCTGTTGGTTTTTGCTTATTGTAGGTGTAGGTTTTACAGCACATCTGAAAATAATAGGCATACCGTTTGTAATACCGCCGTTTATACCGCCGTTATTATTGGAAAGGGTCACTATTTCACCGTTTTCTATTTTAAACGGGTCGTTAGCATAACTTCCTTTCATATCGGAAATACTGAATCCTGCCCCGAATTCAACACCTTTTATCGCAGGTATTGCAAACATTGCTCGGGATAAAACACTCTCAACACTGTCAAACCAAGGCTCTCCCACACCCGCAGGCATACCTGTAACTGCAGTTTCAAGTATTCCGCCAACACTGTCGCCATCTTGCTTTGCTTTTAAAATAGCGTTTTTCATATCCTCGCCAAAAGCATCGCTCAGCACCGCAAACTCTTTTTTATTAAGGGCTGAGATATCTTCATCAAGATTGCTGAAATTTATATCATTAACACCCGCACACCTTGCAATATGAGTGCCGATATTTATGCCTTTTTTTCTGAGCGCTAAAACAGCAATAGCTCCTGCCGCTACTAAAGCCGCAGTTATTCTGCCGCTGAAATGACCGCCGCCGCGGTAGTCTTCAAAACCGTGATATTTCTGAAAAGCGGTAAAATCCGCATGTCCCGGTCTTGCTTTGCATCTTATCTCGCTGTAATCCTTTGATTTAGTGTTTTCATTGGGAATTACAATACAAACCGGAGTGCCTGTTGTTTTTCCCTCAAAAACACCGCTTAAAATCTCAAACTTATCAGCCTCAACTCTTGGGGTTGATATTGCGCCTACAGGGCGCCTTAAATCAAGTTGCGCCGCAATAAACTCCTCATCAACCTCTATTCCGGGGGCTAAACCGTCAATAACAGCACCGATAGCCTTTGCGTGGCTTTCTCCGAAAAGGGTTACTGTTATACTGTTTCCTAAGGTATTTTTCATTATTTTAACACCTCTTTGATTTTGCCGAGCGGCATTGTCTTCATTTCAAACTCGCCTATTTCGGGCACATAAACTACAGTTATTTCACTGCCCGACATTTTTTTATCATGGCTTACAGCCTCTAAAATTTTATCTGTATCATAACTTACACTTGTTGGAAGATTTAACTTTTTAAGAACAGGTATAAGCCTATTTCTTACAGACTCCGAACACATCGGAATCATTCCTATTGCCACACATTCGCCGTGATAGAGATTCTGCATTTCATTTTCGCTTTCAACCGCGTGAGCTAAAGTGTGCCCGAAATTAAGAATTTTTCTGAGCCCCTGCTCTTTTTCATCCTGCTCTACAACATAACGCTTGATTTTAAGGGATGCTTCTATAATGCGGTCAATATTTTCCATTAAATTTTCGGTTTCAAATATTGAAAACAGTTCTTTATCAGATGTCAGCGACATTTTAACCGACTCTGCAAGACCGTTTGAAATCTGGCGGCTGTCAAGCGTTTTAAGGGTATCAGAATCAATTATTACAGCCTTTGGCGGATAAAATGCGCCTACAATATTTTTATATCCCTCAAAATCTATTGCAACCTTGCCGCCAATAGAAGAATCTACCTGAGAAAGCACAGTTGTGGGGATATTGTAAAAATCCACACCGCGCATAAAACTTGCCGCAACAAAGCCTGCCATATCTCCGACAACTCCGCCGCCTACTGCTACAACACAGTCACTTCTTGTAAACCCATATTCCACCATTTTGGAAAGCAGCATTTTAAAGTTGTCAAAGTTTTTGGATTTTTCTCCCTGTTCTATTGTCACAATAAAAGGGGTTTTGCACTGCTCTGCTACCGTTTTTGAATACTCTTGCGGAACACCGCTGTCAGTAACAACAAGCACCTTGCGGTCAAGGTTTAAATGCCCCGACAGTTCTTTTATTGCGCCCCGTTTTAAAACAATATTATATCCACCTGTAGAGGTCTTTACGGGAATTATCATACCTTTTTCTCCAAATCACAAAGAAATTTCCTTTTCAAAACTGCCGATAACCTTGATTTCACTGCATTTTTCCTTTAGTTCTTCGAGCATCTTTTTACCCTCATCACTATTGATATTGCCCTCACCCTCAACAAAGAAATAATAACTCCAGATAAGGTCTTTTGTAGGTCGGCTTTTGAGCGCTTTAAGGTTGAATCCGTTCTCCCCTATAATCGAAATTGCTTTACCGAGAGAACCTGCCTCATTAGTTACGGTAAACAGCATTATAAAATGCTTGTCCTCTTTTGAAGGTGCTTTTGCGCTCCTTGAAAATACCGCAAAACGGGTGGTGTTATTACCGCTTGAATTTATATGGGCAACAAGATTTTTAAGCCCATATTCCAAAGCCGCATCATCGCTTGCAATAGCCGCAATATCGTGTCTTCCCGACTCTGCAACCTGCTTTGCCGCAACTGCGGTATTAACCGCTTCTTCGGTTTTAAACCCATGTTTCTTAATAAATTCCGCGCACTGCCCCAAAGCCTGAGGGTGACTTATAACAGTCTTTACCTCGTCAAGTGTAGTTCCCTTTACAACAAGAAGATTCTGAACTACCGAAATATCATAAATTCCGTTTATATGTAAAGGTCCGAAAAAGGCAAGGTCCATAACCTGACCGACATCGCCGTTATAACTGTTTTCTATAGGCAGAATAACGCAGTCACTCTCTCCGTTTACAACCGAATTGTAAGCCGATTTAAAATCGCTGTAAGGCACGGCAATTGCATCAGGAAAAACCTTTTTAGCGGCGATATTGGCGAATGCTCCTACAACTCCGCTGTATGCCACCTTCATACCTTCCAGTAAACGGTGCTGATAGTTTTTGGAAATATCCATATTATGCTGTAAAAAATCAATATAATAGGACTTAAACTCCTCGTCTTCCACCATCTTACTGTTTTTTGCGATAACCTCTGCTTCGCGGGCAGGGTCACTTACCTGAATCCCGTGAAGACGCTTATATTCAGCAACCTCTTTCACTGCATCCATACGGCGGCAAAAAAGTTTCGCCATTTCTTTATCAACTTCATTTATTGTTTGCCTTGCTTTTTCAAGACCTGTCATATTTTCACCTGTATTCTTCAATTAACTTTTCGAATCCCGAAAGAGATTTTTCTATCATCTGTGTGCTGACACAGTAACTTATTCTCACATATCCCTCAAGACCGAAATCGTCACTCGGGACTATGAGTATTTCATATTTTTTTGCCCTTTCGCAAAATGCGGCGGCATCCTTTTCAGGAGATTTTACGAAAAGATAAAATGCTCCGTCAGGACGGACAGCCTCATAGCCGTATTCAGTAAGCGCATTGTAAAGCAGATTTCTGTTTTTATCATAAACAGAGATATCTGCTGTCATACCGAGACATTCGGCAACGGTATACTGAAGAAGACTCGGAGCGCAGACAAATCCTAATGCTCTTCCCGCTCCGCAAACAGCGGCATATACATTTTTGCAGTCACAAACTTTAGGAGAAACAAATATATAACCTATTCTCTCTCCGGGGAGTGACAGAGATTTACTGAACGAATAGCAAACTACTGTATTGTCATAATAATTCGGAATAAAGGGAACAAATACATCGCCGTAAACCAGTTCGCGGTAAGGCTCGTCAGCAATAATGAAAATATCATTTTCATATTCCTTTGATTTTTTATTAAGAAGTTCGCAAAGTTCTTTTATTGTATCCTCACTCAGAACTACACCGCTCGGATTATTGGGAGAATTTACAATAATAGCCTTCGTTCTCGCATTTATCGCTTTATCTAAAGCACAAAAATCTATCTGCAAATCACTCTCTCTGCACTTAACAACAGTTACTTTTGCGCCTGCTTTTTCGGCAAAAACTCTGTATTCAGGGAAAAACGGTGCTAAAACTATAACCTCGTCACCCTCGTTTACAATAGCATTAAGGGTGATGGTAAGAGAAGCCGCCGCTCCGCAGGTCATATAAAGAAGGTCGGGAGTAGCACCCGCATTAAAACGCTTATTTATATCATCAGCAATAGCCTGCCTTACAGGAAGGGCGCCCTGAGCCGAAGTATAACCGTGAAGCGCAATAGGGTCTTTTTCTTCTATAAGCCTTTTCATAGTGTTGTTAACCGCTTCGGGGGCAGGAATACTCGGATTTCCAAGACTGAAATCAAAAACATTTTCAGCACCTATTTCTGCTCTTCTTTTATTTCCGTATTCAAAAATTTCGCGTATTACCGAACGCTTAAGTCCGAGTTCGGTCATTTTCTGAGATATCATATTATTTCTCCTTATATTTAAAAATAATAAAGCCTGCAAATCGTATACAAAAGCATAACGAAAAGCAGGCTGTCTGTATAATTCAAGGAACACAAGCTGAAAAACTTATGTTATTCTGAGTACAGGCAGACCTCTTTATTGTAATAAAATCGAAATACATAATTTATAAACAAACTGTCCGCCTCCCTTAAAACGATATAGGCTATTTTACACCATTAAAACCCGTTTGTCAAGCCATTTTACGAAAAAACTTTAACGATTTAAAGTGATAAAATTATTCTACCTCAAGTTCCTTGATAGAACGCAGTTGATAGTCAACATTTTTCAGCAGTTCTTTATGTTTCAGCGCTACTGCCGCTCCCTTTACAACGCTGTATTCAGGGTCAGGAAGTACTGTGACTTTAAGACCTGTATATTCAGAAATCTTCTCATCAAGACCGAACAGTTGCGAGCCGCCGCCTGTGAGGTACATACCGTCAGCCGTGATATCCGCAACCAAATCGGGGTCAGTAGACGCCAGAACTTTACGTATTGAATCGCATATAGAGTTTACGGTGTCTATAATCGCATTGTAAACCTCTGTACTTGAAATTTCGAAACTTTCGGGAAGACCTGTGAAAACATTTCTGCCTTTGGCTACCATAGCCACCTCAATATCCCTCTTTACTGCGCTTCCTATCTTTATTTTTATGTTTTCCGCAGTGAGAGGACCTATTTCTATATTATATTCCCTGCGGATATATCTTATAATCTGTGCATCGAAATCGAGTGATGCAGTTTTAAAAGAATCGCAAGCCGCAATACCCCCAAGGGATACAACTGCAACATCGGTAGTTCCAGCCCCGATATCAACAATAAGTGTACCGCGAGGAGAGGAAAAATCAAGCCCAAGACCGAAGGCTACTGCAAGCGGGCTTTCTATTACCGAAATATTCCTTCCCCCTGCCGCTTCAAGAACATTGGCAAGCGAGTGGTGCTGAAGTTCAGTAAGACCAGGTGGCAGAGTTGCCATTATCTGCGGTCTTAAAATCTTATTTCCGAATGCCTCTTTCATATAATGTTTAAGCATAGCCTCGGTTATGTCATACTCGGCAATAACCCCGCGTTCTATCGGGCTCACACAGGTAAGACTGTCAGGCGTTCTACCGAGAGTCTGTTTTGCTTTTTCACCGAAATATAAGGGTTCCCAACTGTCATTATCAACCGTTACCGCATTGGGCAGTTCGAGAACTACTTTTGAACTTGAAAATATAACCGTTTTGGATGTACCTAAATCTATACCAATTTCAGTTGCCATTTTTCTTTCCTTTCAGTTTTGATTTCTTATCAGTCATAAGCCCCGTAATGCAATACACACGGTCTGCCCCTGCGGCTAAAAGTGCCTTGGCGCAGGCATCAAGTGTAGCGCCCGAAGTTCTTATGTCGTCCACAAGCAAAAGAGTTTTACCGCCGAGATTTTTCTCTGAATAGTAAACATCTTTCACATTTTCATATCTTTCTTCAACATTTTTAAGTTCGTGCTGAGTGTGTTTTTTGCCTTTACTCAGCAGCGCATCATATAAAACAGGAATACCGAGAATTTCTGATATTTCCTCTGCCAAAACCTGACCCTGATTGTAACCTCTTCTGAAGGCTTTTGCCTTTTCTATCGGTACATAAACTGCACCGTCAAAACAAACTCCGTCATAACACTGCTTTACGCAAAGTGCCATCTGTTTTGCGAAAAATTCAGAAATATACCGCTTTTTTCTGAACTTGAATTTGTACATAGCATGTCTTGCAACACCCGAATTATAAAGCGGAGATATGCAATAATCAAAGTGGTAAACCCGACTGTTGCACAGGCAGTTTTTCTTGAGCGTTCCGCATTTAAGACAAAACTTATCTGTTTCACAGCGGTCTAACATCGCATAACAACAGTCGCAGAAATATTCACCCTCGGGTATTATATCGTTACAGCCGGCACATATATCAGGATAAAGGGTGCTGACTAAAATTTCAGAAAGCCTTTTCAGAAACATTTCTGTCCCCATCTGTAAGATAATTTTTCAGCATTGTATACCTCAAAGTTTTGCGGTCATTTTCAGCCATTTCCTGCCAGACTGCCTCACTTCCGACACAAATCAGCATTTTTTTAGCCCTTGTAACCGCAGTATAAAGCAGATTGCGGTATTTGAGTTTTGAAGGTACTTCGCAAAGAGGAATTATAACATAGTCATACTCGCTTCCCTGAGATTTATGCACTGTCACAGCGTAGGCAAGTTCCAACTGACCGAAATCTTCCGAAAAATAGGTTGCAACTTTATCGTCATACCTTACTTTAAGAATTCCCGCTCTCACATCAATGTCGGTTATATACCCGACATCGCCGTTGTAAATACCGGTTCCGTATTCCCCGTTATCCTTTACAAACTGCAAATCGTAATTATTTTTTATCTGCATAACTTTATCGCCACAGCGCAGATAAAAACCTTTGTAACTCAGTTGCGGCTCTTTCTTTTTTCTAGGATTAAGCCTTTCTTGTAATAGATTATTAAGATTTACCGTTCCCGTATCCATAAGTCTTGAGGGGCAAAGTATCTGCACATCCCGCACAGGGTCAATACCGTATGCCTTGGGAAGTCTCTCGCAAACGAGTTCGGTTATAGTCTGCACAGAAGAATACCTGTCCGCTCTGCGCATAAAGAAACAGTCAGAATTTTTGTCCGAAAAATCGGCTTCTTCTCCGTTTATTATAGCGTGAGCATTATATATTATACGGCTTTTACTCGCCTGCCTGAAAACTTTTTTAAGCCTTATTGACGGAAAAACATCACTTGCCAATATATCCCCGAGCACATTTCCTGCCCCTATACTCGGCAACTGGTCAGAATCGCCGACAAGAATTATTCTGCAGGAAAGCCTTAATGCCTTTAAAAGGTCATCAAACAAAAGGGCATCTATCATAGAAGCCTCATCAATAATTATAACATCGCAACTAAGAGGATTTTTTTCGTTTCTTGCAAAATGCCTGTCCT
>JAFVTZ010000109.1 GCA_017502965.1 Clostridia bacterium | reverse complement strand
GACCAGCAGAATGTTTGACCTCCTCCTTTGTGACGATTTGCAGGTCAGAAAAGATTTCATTGCAGAAAACGGCTATATGTATCTTGATGACGCAGATATAAGTTAATGCTTACGCATTAACAGTGAATAGTTAAAAGTGAAGAGTGAAGAGGTAATGTGTTTGGGCATTGCCCAAACAATATATAGTTCCGCAAAAGCGGAACACCTTACTTATTCACTTTTCACTATTACTTATTACTTTAAATTATAGGGAGATAATTTGATGGCTCCGAGAAAGAAAAAAGAAACAAAACAAAGTTATAAGCCTGATATAAACGCTTATATTGCGGGAGCGGGACTGACTGTTGAACAGCCCATAACCGAAACGCTTGAAACCAATTATATGCCTTATGCAATGAGCGTTATTGTATCACGCGCTATTCCTGAGATTGACGGTTTTAAACCCTCTCACAGAAAGTTGCTTTATACAATGTATAATATGGGACTTTTAAATGGCAATACCATTAAATCCGCTAACATTGTGGGAAGAACTATGCAACTTAATCCGCACGGTGATGCGGCGATTTATGAAACAATGGTGCGCCTTTCTGAAGGTTATCAGGCACTTTTGCACCCTTATGTTGCATCAAAGGGCTCATTCGGTAAAGCATATTCAAGGGATATGGCTTATGCGGCATCCCGTTATACCGAGGCAAAACTTGCGCCCATAGCGGCGGAATTATTTGCAGATATTGATAAAGATACGGTCGATTTTGTTGATAACTATGATGCTACAATGAAAGAGCCGACTTTATTCCCCGTAACCTTTCCGTCGGTACTTGTTAACGCAAACACAGGTATTGCGGTTGGTATGGCGAGTTCTATATGCCCCTTTAATCTTAAAGAGGTTTGCGAAACTACAATCGCTTATATAAAGGATAATGATATAAATGTTGCCGATACCCTTTTAGCCCCCGATTTCCCGATTGGCGGTCAGATTCTTTACAACCGCGCCGAAATTGAGAAGATTTACGAAACGGGCAGAGGCGGATTTAAAGTCAGAGGTGTCTGGAATTACGATAAGTCGCAAAACTGCATTGATATTACCGAAATCCCGCCGACTACTACGAGCGAAGCAATAATTGAAAAGGTTATTGAGTTGGTACGGGCTAAAAAGATAACCGAAATAAATGACATACGCGATGAAACCGACCTTGGCGGTCTTAAAATCACTATTGATTTAAAACGCGGTGCCGACCCTGAGAAACTTATGAAAAAGGTAGTTAAGATGACTCCTTTGGAAGATACTTTCTCCTGCAATTTCAATATTCTTATTGCAGGTTCGCCTCAGGTTCTCGGTGTGAAGGAAATTATTTCCGAATGGGTGGCGTTCAGAGAAGAATGTGTTCGCCGCAGAGTTTATTTCAAACTTTCAAAGGCAAAGGATAAACTACACCTTTTAAAGGGTCTTGAAAAAATACTGCTTGATATTGACAAGGCTATAAAAATTGTCCGCGAAACTGACGAAGAATCTCAGGTAGTACCAAACCTTATGATTGGTTTCGGTATTGATGAAATTCAGGCGGAATATGTGGCTGAAATAAAACTCAGACATTTAAACCGTGAATATATTTTAAAGCGCACGGCAGATATAGAAAATCTCATTGCCGAAATTGAAGAAATGGAAAGCGTTTTAAAATCAAGAAGCAAACTTCTCAGAATTATCATTAAAGAACTCGAAAAGGTTGCTGAAAAATATGGCAAGGACCGCCGCACTCAGATTATAAGCGCATCGGCTGAGGTGGAGACGGAAGAAGAAATTGAGGTCGATGAATCGCCTGTAACTCTGTTCTTCACGAAAGACGGTTATTTCAAGAAGATAACTCCGCAGTCGCTTAGAATGAGTGGAGAGCAAAAACTCAAAGAGGGCGACGAAATAACCCAGACAATAGAGTCAACAAATGCGGTTGACCTTTTGTTCTTCTCAAACAAATGTCAGGTTTATAAATCAAAAACTGCAGATTTTTCCGATTCGAAAGCCAGTGTTATGGGTGATTATATCCCCTCAAAACTTGAGTTTGAGGAAGCCGAAAGTGCAATTTATATGGTTGAAACAAGGGATTACAGCGGTTATATGATATTCATTTTCGATAATGGCAGAATTTCAAAAGTGCCGCTTAATTCCTATATAACCAAAACCAACCGCAAAAAACTTATAAAAGCATATTGCGAGAAATTCACTTTGCATACTGTGCTTTATATTAAAGAAGAAACCGAACTGCTGCTTAAATCTACTAACGGCAGGATGCTTATTCTGAATACTGCCCAGATACCTGCAAAGGCATCTAAGGATAACGGCGGTATTGCGGTTATGACCCAGAAAAAGGGACAAAGACTTTTAAGTGCTGAAACCTATGTAAAAGGCGCTCTTGACGGTGACCACCGCTACAGAACGAGAAATCTTCCTGCGGCAGGCAGTAAACTGCCTGTAGGAACAGCCGAGCAGGCAAAACTTGAGTTGTAATGTTGTTTTTCTTGACTTTGGTTACACCTTATATATAATATAAGAAGAATATATAATAGAAGAAGACTGTCTTTAAAAACCAATTAGCATTACCGTGTATGTTATACACTACCTACGCTTATCGGTCAGTTTAAAGACAGCCCCTGTCGGTTTCAAAATGCAAACGCTTTTTACATTCGGTTTTCCCGATTCGTTACCGACAGTATTATATTGCGCAGTTTAAAGTTTAATATTATATGAATTTATTTCCAATTGGAGTGAAAAAAATGGCAAAAGAATTAGCCAAACAGTATGACCCGAAAGACGTTGATGACAGAATATATAAAAACTGGCTTGACGGTAAATATTTTCACGCAAGATGTGAAAAGGATAAGGAAACTTACACTATAGTTATTCCGCCACCGAACATTACCGGTCAACTTCACATGGGCCATGCGCTTGACAATACTTTACAGGATATTCTTATCCGCTTTAAGCGTATGCAAGGTTTCGATACCCTCTGGGTGCCCGGAACTGACCACGCATCTATTGCGACTGAGGCAAAAATTGTTGAAAAAATGAAATCCGAAGGTATCACCAAAGCCGATATCGGTCGTGACGGATTTTTGGAGCGCGCCTGGGCTTGGAAAAAGCAGTACGGCGGCAGAATTATTGAGCAACTTAAAAAGCTCGGCTCTTCCTGCGACTGGGACAGAGAGAGATTTACTCTTGACAAGGGTTGCAGCGAGGCTGTTAAAGAGGTATTCGTAAGACTTTATGAAAAAGGTCTTATCTACAGAGGAGAAAGAATTATTAACTGGTGTCCCCACTGTAAAACCTCGATTTCTGATGCTGAGGTTGAATATGAGGAGCAGGCAGGCCATTTCTGGCACCTGAGATATCCTTTTAAAGACGGCAGCGGTTATCTCGAACTTGCAACCACCCGTCCCGAAACTTTGCTCGGTGATACTGCGGTTGCAGTTAACCCTAATGACGAGCGTTACAAGGATATGATAGGAAAAACTCTTATCCTGCCTTTGGTTCACCGCGAAATTCCTGTTGTTGCAGATGACTATGTTGAAATGGATTTTGGAACAGGTGTTGTTAAAATCACTCCTGCTCACGACCCCAATGACTTTGAGGTAGGACTCCGTCATAATCTTGAGGTTATCAATGTAATGACAGATGACGCTAAGATAACCGATGACTATCCGAAATATGCAGGGTTAGACAGATATGAGGCAAGAAAGGCTATTGTTGCTGATTTAGAGGCAGAGGGCGCACTTGTCCGCATTGAAGATTATACCCATAATGTAGGTACCTGCTATCGCTGTGCTTCAACAGTTGAGCCAAGAGTTTCAAAACAGTGGTTTGTTAAAATGAAACCTTTAGCAGGTCCTGCAATCGACGCTGTTAAAAACGGCGAGACAAAGTTTGTACCCCAAAGATTTGAAAAGGTTTATTTCCATTGGCTTGAAAATATCAAAGACTGGTGTATTTCCCGTCAGCTCTGGTGGGGACACAGAATTCCTGCCTGGTACTGTGCTGACTGCGGTGAGATAACCGTTTCTAAAACAGATGTGCACGCTTGTGCTCATTGCGGCAGTAAGAATGTTGAGCAAGACCCCGATACTCTTGATACATGGTTTTCTTCCGCGCTCTGGCCTTTCTCAACTCTTGGCTGGCCTGAGCAAACAGAGGACCTCAAGCACTACTATCCTACAAATACCCTTGTTACAGGTTATGATATAATTCCTTTCTGGGTAATGAGAATGATGTTCTCGGGAATTGAGCAGACGGGTGAAGTGCCTTTTGACACAGTTCTTATCCACGGACTTGTCAGAGACTCTCAGGGCAGAAAAATGTCCAAATCTCTCGGCAACGGTGTTGACCCGCTTGAGGTTATTGCAGAGTACGGTGCAGATGCGTTGAGATTTTCTCTTGCTACAGGCAACAGTCCCGGAAACGATATGCGTTATATCCCTGAAAGGGTTGAGGCAAGCCGTAACTTTGCCAATAAAATCTGGAATGCCGCAAGATTTATTTTAATGAATCTTGAAAATGATGAAATCATACCTCTTGATACAAGCGTTTTAGCATTGGAAGATAAGTGGATTCTTTCAAAATACAATACCTTGGTTTCAGAGGTTACAGAAAATCTCGAAAAGTATGAACTCGGTCTTGCTGTTCAGAAACTTTATGACTTTATCTGGGATGTATTCTGCGACTGGTATATCGAAATCTGCAAATCCCGTCTGAACGGTGACGATAAAGCGGCGGCTGATACCGCAAGAAGTGTGCTGGTGTATGTATTCACAAATACTTTGGCTCTCCTTCATCCCTTTATGCCGTTTATAACAGAGGAAATCTGGCAGTCAATGCCCCATATCGGTGAAGCACTGATGGTAACCGATTGGCCCAAATTTAGAGATGACCTCAAGTTTGAAAAACAAGAGGCAGACTTTGAAAAGGTTATGACCGTTATCAGGGCTATCCGCAACCGCAGAGCAGAAATGAATGTTCCGCCGTCAAGAAAAGCAAAGGTTTGCATAACTTCTGCCGATAATGATATATTCCTTGATTGCTCGGCTTATATCTGCCGTCTGGCATTTGCTTCCGAAGTTGAAACCGGTGACAGTTTTGAAGCAGAGGGTGCAGTTCGTGTCATCACAGATGCCGCTACTGTTTATATGCCTATGAAAGAACTTGTTGATTTTGAGGCTGAAATAGAGCGTCTTAATAAAGAACTCAAAAAGGCAAACGAGGATAAGGATTTCTTTGAGAAGAAACTGAATAATCCTAACTTTGTTGCAAAAGCACCTGCTGCTCTTGTTGAACAGCAAAAGGCAAGTCTTGCAAAAGTTCTCGAGAAAATCAAAATGATTGAGGACAGTATTGCAGAAATTAAAAATTCATAAGAAGGAGAAAAAATATGTATTGTAGCAATTGCGGAAAAGAAATAGATAAAAATGCGGCTGTTTGTGTGAACTGCGGTTATGCAGTAAACAATACTCCGTCTGTGCAAAATGCAGAAGATAAGGTGAGTGTTGGTCTTGTTATTCTGGCGGTGCTTATCCCTTTGTTCGGCTTTATTTACTGGCCGCTAAAACATCATGAAACACCCAAAAAGGCACGCGCCTGCGGAATAGCGGCTATAATATCATTTGTGTTGTCGTTTGTACTTTCTATTTTGTTTTTTGTTATTATAACACCTGCTTTCTTTGAATTGGCAAACTGGTTTTTGTATGGAGCCAATATCTAAAATTTTGGACCGTTTTCACATTAGTGTGAAGACGGTCTGTTTTTTAAGCAAGGGTTGAAAAAGTGCAGAAACCAAGTTATAATTTTAAGTAAAATATTAGATCGGTGATAAAATGAATTATAATGACACACTAAAATATATACACTCGCTCGGCAATTTTTCTTTGCCTGCAGGACTTGAGCGAATGAATGCGGTTTTAAAAGAACTTGGAAACCCTCAGAAAAATATAAAAGCCGTTCATATTGCAGGTACAAATGGCAAGGGTTCGGTGTCGGCAATGTTGTCTTCGGTTTTTAAAACGGCAGGGTATAAGACAGGGCTTTTTATTTCTCCTTTTATAATAGATTTCAGAGAAAGAATTCAGATAAACGGTGAATATATTTCTGAATATGATTTAACAGTATATGCAAACAGAGTAAAAGATACCGGAATAAGGCTTACAGAATTTGAATTTATTACCGCCGCTGCATTCCTTTATTTTGCCGAACAAAAATGCGATATAGTAATTCTCGAAACGGGGATTGGCGGCAGACTTGATGCGACAAACACTGTTGAAAATAAATTAGTAGCTGTTATTACCAAAATCGGTCTTGACCATACGGCAATACTTGGCGATACAGTAGAGGAAATAGCCAAAGAAAAATGCGGTATTATAAAAGACTGCCCCGTAATTTCAAATCCTTGTCAGGATAATGAGGTTTTGGGTGTTATAAAATCTTATAGTACCGATACAGTAGTACCTCAAATGAAAGAAACCCAAATTCTTGAAAGTGAAATCGGCAACTCCTTTATATATAAAGGTGAAAAATACGATTTATCGCTTTGCGGTGAATATCAGGTTGAAAATGCTTTGACCGCTATTGAAACTGTACGGAAAATAGGACATAATATATCTTATAATATTATATATGAGGGGTTGAAGGCGGCAACTTTTCCTGCCAGAATGGAAATCATCTCGCGAAATCCTTTGGTTGTGCTTGACGGTGCTCATAATCCTGACGGCGCAAAGGCTTTATCTGAAGAACTCAAAAAATATAACGGCAAAATAACCGCTATAGTCGGGATGATGAAAGATAAAGCCTATGAAAGTTTTCTCGAAAACACACTTTGCTATTGCAAGGCGGCGGTTGCGGTTGAGGTCAAAGGTATGCCACGCTCGCTGTCTGCAGATGAGCTGAAAGCAACTGCAGAAAAATACTGCAAGTGTGTTGCGGCAGAGGATTATCTGTCGGCAATCAGAATTGCAAAGGAATTTTCACTTGGTCAGCCTGTATTTGTTTTCGGTTCTCTTTATCTTGCATCTGCTATAAGAGAAAAACTTAAAGAATATTTTAAATAATTTAAAAATGTCTCCTTTTTGCGACAATCTTTTCGCGGACAAGCATATATTATATGTAATAGGCTTGTTTGAAATAAAAAGGAGGCATTTTCAATGTCGGTAAAAATCAATGTTACAGGTGAGGTAGTCACAGCTTTGCTCGGCGGCGAACTTGATCACCACACCGCTAACGAAATGCGCAGAGAAATCGACTCTGCGGTAGAACTAAATATGCCCACTTTGCTTATTCTTGATTTCAGTGATATTTCTTTTATGGACAGTTCGGGAATAGGTCTTGTTATGGGTAGGTACAGAAATTTAATGAAATCAGGTGCCGAACTTCATATCTGCGGAGCATCGCCGCAGATTTATAAAATGATGAAACTCGCAGGCATCGAAAAATTAGCAAAACTGGAAGGAAGGTAAAAACTTTGCAGGTAAATAATAAATTTTCAATGACACTTCTCTCACGTTCTTCAAATGAGAGTTTCGCCCGTTCGTGTATTGCGGCGTTTGCTGCTCAATTAGACCCTACTCTTGAAGAGATAAACGATATCAAAACCGCTGTTTCAGAGGCGGTGACAAACTGTATAGTTCATGCATACAGGGAAGAACTTGGTAATATCTACATAACTGCCGAACTGCTTGAGAACAATGTTATAAAAATTAAAATCCGAGATAAGGGTTGCGGAATTGAGAATATCGAAAAGGCAATGGAGCCGCTTTATACTTCTCTCGGCGGTGAAAGGGCAGGTCTTGGCTTTGCTGTGATGCAGAGTTTTATGGATAACATAAAAGTGACTTCTAAAGTGGGAAAGGGAACCTGCATTACAATGCAGAAGAAAATCAGCCGCCGATTCAGTTTTAATGGTTAAAGAAAAAAATCAGCGTGATAATTTTATCGAAAGTAATTTAGGACTCGTTCATTCTATATGCAAACGCTTTTGCGGCAGAGGTATAGAATATGATGACCTCTATCAGGCGGGTTGCATAGGTCTCATAAAGGCAACCGATGCTTTTGATCAAAGCCGCGGTCTTTGCTTTTCGACCTATGCAGTGCCTGTTATTATGGGTGAGGTGCGCCGCCTTTTCAGAGATGGTGGTGCTGTAAAGGTTTCACGCTCGGTAAAAGAACTCTCGCTGAAAGTAGGACGTGAAAAACAAAAACTCGAACAAGCCTTGGGCAGAGAACCAACTGTCAGTGAAATTGCCGAAAAAATAGGAGTGAGCTGTGAAGAGGTGACAGAGGCCGTTTGCGCTTCTCAGCCGACGGTGTCTCTGACATACGATAGCGATGATGGGGCCCGCGAAACAGAACTGCCCACAGTCAGCACAGAAGACGAAATATCTGACCGTATTTTACTTGATCAGGCTTTTGAAATTCTTGGTGATGACGAAAAACTTATAATGAATTGCAGATATTACAGGGGGCTGACTCAGAGCAAAACTGCCGATTTGCTCGGTATGTCTCAAGTACAGATTTCTCGCGCAGAAAAAAGAATTCTGACAAAACTCAGAAAAGTTTTGATGGAATAAATGGTCGCGTTTTGCCGAAAATGTCACAAAAACACAATATATTGTGATAACTTTTGGGCTAAAAAACGATTCAAAAAAACTTTTAAAATTTTTTGAAAAAAAGTGTTGACAAAAGGGGTTGTGTGTGGTAATATAATCAGGCGCTCCAAACGAGGGGTGCTGAAAACGGACCTT